>JBHHZX010000358.1:0-3606 GCA_046758265.1 Phycisphaerae bacterium | reverse complement strand
CGTCCCGCACCAGGCGCGGCAGCCGGCCCGAATGGTCAATGTGCGCGTGCGACAGAACCGCGGCGCTGATGTCCTTCGGCGGCACCGGCCACTGTCGGTTCTTCGCTTCGGATTCCTCCCGGCGACCTTGATAGAGGCCGCAGTCAAGTGCGACCCAATGGTCATCGATGCGGATCATGTGCATCGAGCCGGTCACCTCGCCGGCGGCACCGTAAAACATCAGTTCGGCCATGCGTGGGTCTCCGCGTGCAATTTGCAGCATGGTATGAGGTACGGCACCGGGTCGCAAAGGGCAGGGGAGAGGCGAGGGTTCTGGGTTCAGGGTCGGCCGTTCGGGTTTCGATTGTCGGTGGCACCTTCGCAACCACGCTGCACGCTGATCCACAAATCCCAAACCCGCAGCCTAAATCGTCACCTCCTCGACTACTCGGCGAGGGTCGATACCCCAGTCCTCAGGATGCGACTTCGGATTCCTCTGAATCACCCGCGCCTTCATCCCCAACGGCCGCCAGAGCGTCGCTGACGTCGGCCCGAAAATCGTCAGCGTCGGCGTGCCGAGCAAGCTGGCCAGGTGCGCTGGTCCCACATCGTTACTGATCAAGGTTAGCCCCGCGGCGAGCAAGCTCAGCAGCTCGTCCGGCCCCGGACATTCGGTCAGCGGGAATTCGACGCGAATGGCATGCAGATCAGCCGCCGCCCAGCGATCGACTTCCACCGGCCCGACAACAAAGCAGACCTCGCGGCCCGTCTCTTGCAATCTCCGCCCCACGTCGAGAAAACAGCGCAGCGGCCAGCACTTCGCCCGCCCACCGCTCCCGGGATGAATCAAGATTGGTGCCGAATCGGCAATGTCGCGGCCGGTCTCCGTGCCGGCCGTAGGACTGTAGCGGCCGGTGCCCCCGCCGGCCGTAGGACTGTAGCAGCCGGTCTCCGTGCCGGCCGTCGATTGGCGTGAATCACTGACCTGCTTCCAGAGCGCCCGCCCGCGCTCGCGCATCCCATCCGGCACGAACAGCGTCGAGGTCCCGCGACCCTGATACGTGCATTTCGGAAACAACAGCCCCTGTTGTTCGAGTTCATGCTGCCACTGCTTCGTGATGTGCACATCGAGTCCCGGCTTCGGCCGTGGATCAAAGCTGTACACCGCCCGCGCGCCCAGCGCCAGCAGCCGCCGATGCACGCGGGAGCCGACATCGCCCAGCGCATTGAGCACCCGCCGCCCCGCGACCAGCTCCCGCAACCTCCGGGGCGGTGACTCATCCCCCTCCCCATAAAGCCAATGCACACCCAAGCCTTCCGGCGAAACGCGCTCAATAGGCGGCCAGCAATTCGACAAATCCCCCGGATCAACACGCGAAACGAGGCGCAGCGTGCTCCCCGCCCTCACTCTTGGCAGCCGCAGCGCGAGCTGCACCGTCAGCACCAGATCCCCCAGCGCGCCGCCATGCAGAAGCGTCCAATCTATCACGGCACCGGAGTCGACCGCGTTGCCGGGCTGGGCCGTCCCTATTCTGAACTCGCTATTCTCAATTCTGAACTGCCTCGCGGATCCACCCCCCGCCGAGCACGATATCGTCCCGGTAGAATACCACCGCCTGGCCCGGCGTCACCGCCGGCTGCGGTTCGTCGAAGGTGGCTTCGACAACGGACGGCAAAGCAGAGCTTTGCGCTCCCCGGATTTCGTCGTGCTCGCCCCGGTTCTCGCTCTCACTGCCCAGCACGCGGATCGACCCCGGCGCCGGCGTATGCATGTAACGAATCTTGATTTCGGCCCGCACCGGCGCGGACGGGGCGGTCTTGGGATCGCGCGATCCGAATCGCAAATCCGACGATCCCAATCGCAAATCCGACGATCTCGATATCGAATCTGAGATTTGAGATTCGTGAGCCGCCGGCGGGTCAGTCAGCCAGTTGATCTGATCGGCCACGAGGCCTTTGCTCAGCAACTCGTCTCGCGGACCGACCGTAACCGTGTTGCTCAGCAGGTCCAGCCGCGTCACGTACATTGGCTTGCCGACGGCGATGCCCAGGCCGCGCCGCTGGCCGATCGTGTATCTCGCGACGCCGTCGTGTGTGCCGAGCATGTTGCCGGCCGCGTCGTGGACCTCGCCGGGCCGCACCGCCTCCGGCCGCCGCTCGCGAATGAGCTGCCTGTAATCATTGTCCGGGACAAAGCAGATCTCCTGGCTGTCGGGCTTGTCGTGCACGCGCAAGCCCAACTCCGCCGCAATTCGCCGCACCTCGCCCTTGTCCGCAATCTCACCGACCGGAAACAGACAGCGCCGCAAGTCCTCGCGTCGAATCCCCAACAGCACGTACGACTGATCCTTGGCCCGGTTCAACGACCGCGCGAGCAACGCCTGGCCGTCACGCCGCAGCACGCGGGCATAATGACCCGTGGCGACAAACTCGGCCTCCATCAGGTCGGCGTACCGCAGCAGCTTGCCGAACTTGAGCTGGACATTGCACATCACACACGGGTTCGGCGTACGGGCGCGACTGTATTCGTCTACGAAGTAGTCGATGATGCGGTTAAAGTCCTGCTCGAGATTGAGCGCGTAAAACGGGATGCCCAGCTTGCCGGCGATCGCGCGCGCGTCGATGGCGTCGCTGGCCGAGCAACACCCATGCCTGAGCCGCCGTTGCGCTGGGCGGCACGGGCGTCCCCGCCCGTGATCCGTGAGAGCGCTCGTGCCGCCGTTTGGCTCGCAGGACTCATCGGGCTCCTGCTGATGCGCGCCGACGCGCATAAAAACGCCCACGCACTCGTAGCCCTGCTGCTTCAGCAGGCAGGCGGCGACGGAAGAATCGACGCCGCCGGACATCGCCACAATGACCTTGCCGTTCCTCGACATGACGTAAGTTTTAGTGCGAATCATCCCGCTGGGTCAAATCGTGGTCTTGCGGGTGGCTTGGGACGGGCGGTCCGGCCAGTGGGCGGTTGCTCTACGCGCGTTGATATTCACGGTGGCCGGCAACGTCCATAGCTGGCCTGCCGGCACCCGCCGGCGCGCCCTCGCTATAATGCCTGCATGTCAGCACCCGCGGCCGATGCCGGCGTCTCAGCCCGCATGATCCCTTCCAGCCCCACTGCCGCCGCCGGTCAACCGTCGTGCCCGCGTTGGTTTTGGCCCGCGCTGCCGGGCGTTTGTCTCGTCGGCGCCGTGCTGCGGTTCCTCCTGCGTGCGGAGTATCTGGCGAACCACCCATTCGCGGCGTCCCCCAGGGTCGACGCGCTGACCTACTGGAACTGGGCCGGCGAGGTCGCTTCCGGGAAACTGAGCGACGGTATGCCATTTTTCTCGGCGCCGCTTTACCCGTATCTGTTGGGTCTGCTGCGTGCGAGCGGTGCCGAGCTCCCCACTGTTTATACGATTCAGATCCTGCTCGATCTCTCGACCGCAGGCTTGCTGGCCTGGATCGCGCGTCTCCGATTCGGTCCAGTCGTCGGCCTGCTCGCCGCGGCCATCTTTTTGTTGATGCTCGAACCGGCGTCGTTTTGCCTGCGCGTGCTGCCCTCAACCCTGCAGTTGCCCTTGGTTTGTCTCGCATGGCACGCGCTGCTCGCGGTCCAACGCCGGACATCGCTGCCTCGGGGCGTCGTAG
>JBHHZX010000357.1:0-3627 GCA_046758265.1 Phycisphaerae bacterium | reverse complement strand
AGGCGAGGGTGGCGCCCAAGATCACGGTTAGCGAATACGCCGCCGGCAGCAAGCGGGCCATTTCGTGGGCCAGCCAGTCGTAACGGGCCGCCGATCGGGGATCGCTCTTGGCGGCGCGCCAGCCCATGTACTCGATGACAAGAGCGAACATGGGTACCGCTAGCACAAAGGCGGCGAAATCCAGGTGCAGCTGCGCCGCTATCCACACTGCCAAGCGGCTGTCGATGAGAGCCGGTGCAGCGTAATCCGAGATCGTCACCGCCTCCTGCGCGCCAGCCGTTCCCGGTGCGAGAACAAGCACGACCGCCGTAAGGCTGAGGACCGATAAGACGGTGGGTCGTGGAGCGCGTCGCATCGTTACATCCCGCTCAACTGGTCCGTTTCTTACTCGTGGTCCGTTTCTTACTCGTGCGCCGCTGAGCTGGAGAAGCGCCGCGCCCTAAGTCCACTACCGGTTCGGCCGCAGGCCCGGGAACCCCGGTCACGCGCTCCAAAAAGGCCCGCATCCCCTGCAGGTCTTGGAAGTGGCCTTCACGGTCGCTCTGGACGTGGCGGATGTGCCCGCGCCACATCGGTTCCCCATTTGATCCACGTTCCAACCAAATCCGTGCAACGAACGAATCTACGACTCGCTGTCTGACCATCTCGCATGGACCGTCCACACCGCCGCAGCAACGGTTGCCGCAGTTCATGCACACGCCGGTGTCAATCCGGTGACGGTCCAGTGACAAAGGGGGAGGCGCACGGAAAGCGTCGGCGGGCGCACGAAACCGAGGCCCACCGGCATCCGCTCGAAGGCGAAAAATATTCAGTTATGAAGACGCCGCCCGAGGTCGACGATGGGCGGGGCGCAAAGTTCCGTGCAGCCCCTTCCATCGGAGTGGCTCCGCGTTGCGCGACGGAGCAACGGGGGCAAAGCTTCACGCGTTTCGGCCTCGCCGCCGTCGGCGCAATCGTGCCAGCTGTTTATTGTCGATGCCCTTCGAAGGGGTGGCGGCGGCCTGTTTGTTCGGAGGCTCTTAGCCCTGATTGGCGACGGTGTCGCGAGGCTCGGGCATGGATGCGTTATCCGGCCGTCCGACCAGCTTTTTCGATCGGGGCCTTTGCCTCTCCCGCAACGATTTGCCGAAAAAGGCGGTGCGTCTCGGGCATGGGCTTCACGCCCAGCTCCCGGGCTAGGACGCGTTGACAGTGATGGTACTGAGCCACGGCCGAATCGGTGTGACCGAGACGGACGAGATACTCCATGAGAGCGCGGTGAATACCTTCCCGGCACGGGTCGTCAACCAGGACAGTCCGGCAGACCGACACCGCCTCGGCGTAATGGCCAAGCGCAGCATGACATTCCGCCATGCTAGCCAACATTTCCAAGTGGACTTCGTGCAGCCGTTCGCGCTCTTCGGCGCACCAATCGGCGTAGACATCTTCCTCCATGTAGTCGCCCCGGAAGAGACGCTGCGCCTCCCGGTAACAATGGAGCGCTTCCTCCCACTGTCCCTGGCGTTGCTGGACGGATGCCTCGGCGACGCTCCTCTCGAAGGCCTCCACATCCACCCAGACGGGTTCGCGTCTGAGTACGTAGGCCTCGCCCGCCGTTTCCACGACATCCTCACTCATGCCGGCGACGCTTAACTGGCGTCGAAGGGCATACACGGTTACCTTGAGCCGCTCCCGCCCGGTGCGCTCGTCGGCCTCCGGCCACAGGCAGTCGGTCAGAACCTCGCGGGGAACGGCGCGGCCCACGCGAGCGACCAGGAGTTTCAAGAGAGTCACGGCCTGCTTGCGTTCCCACTTCTCGACTCCGAGACTATGGCCCCCCACCGCCAGGCCGAAGCGGCCGAAGGTGAATATTCGCAGCGTCTGCCCCGACAGCGACAGACTCCGTTTTTCCCCGTCGCCGCGAAGGAAGACGATGGCAAGCACCGAAGAGGCGCGGGAATTCTGCACGCGTTTCGACATGACGACGGAGGCGAGGTTGACGGGGACCCACCCACCATCCTTATGGCGCGCGTAGCATGAGAGCGCCGCGAAAGGCTGATAGTGCCGGAAACACCGGACGCCCTCGCAGCCGGGAACACACAAGGGTTCGCCGTGGGCATTGACGGCTTGCAGAACGTCCGAACAGTGCCGACCGATGACCTCGTCCGCCGTGTAGCCCAGGCACTGCCGCGCGGCGCGGTTCCAGCCGACGATCGCCAGACCCCTGTCGATCGCAAAGGCCGCGTCGGACGCGCAATCAACCAACGCGCAGGCCGCGGCGGCGGCGAACTTGTCCAAATCAAGGGCAGCAACCATCACGCCCTCCTTCCCCGTTTAGCCAAACCCAACCGCCCGACGACCCGCAGGGAACGCCCGCGAACGACCGAAGGCATCTATCTCGGCGCGCTCACCGGTGCCGCTGCAGGCGCGCAGGTATGGGGCATAGCCCCAAATTAAACCTACACGGGCACTGGATCGGCAAGCAAGCCCCACGTCCTGACCGCGACGCCAGTTGCGCACTGGCCGGTCGGCGGTCGGCAACCCCTCTCAGTCCGAGACGGACCACGCAGGCGGAAACGGATCGGCCCAGAGCCGGATAGTGCGGGCGACGTCGTTGGCGCGGGGCAGAAGATTGGCGCACAGTCCCGACCATGGCCTATGCTTGGCGTCGATGGTACGATGATCGATTGTCAGTGTCTGGCCGAAGAGTCGACGCCGACGTGGGTCCCGCGTCATTGTTGTTCGGCGACCCCGCGTGCGGCCAGGGACGGGGAAAGGGAAGCAGCCGTGAAGTTGACCGACGCCCTGCTTGGCGAGCATGGAGTTTTGTACGCGCTTTTCGATCGAATCGAAGCCGTTGCCACCACGGCGGAAAGCGTGGCCCAGATCCAGGAGGCCGCGGCGGTCTTGAGTGCCGTGGTCCTATCGCATGCGAACCTGGAGGAGGAATTGCTTTTTCCCGCGCTCGAGACGCATTTGGGAACGACCGGCCCTCTCGCCGTGATGCGGACCGAGCATGACGAAATCGAACACGCCTTGCGGCAACTAGAAGAGGCGCAGAACCTTGATGATGGAGTCAAATGCGTCGCGCGCGCGCTGAGCCTCGTCCGCGACCACTTTCAGAAAGAAGAAGAGGTCCTTTTCAGCATGGCCCGGCAAACGCTGGATGACGACACGCAAATCCGGCTCGGCAAGGCCTGGGCGGAGGCCCGCCGCGTGACGATCGCGTAAATGGGAGGCGTTGCGCGGGTTGGTCGACGAAGCTCGCCTGACGCCCGACCCGGAGGCTAGGGCGATCCGGGCAGAGCTTTGCGGGGAACTCAGCGCCATCCTGGCGATGGCCGAGAACCAAAATCGCACTCCCGTGGAGAAGTGCGATTCTCGCTGGTTGCGGGGGCAGGATTTGAACCTGCGACCTTCAGGTTATGAGCCTGACGAGCTACCGGACTGCTCCACCCCGCGCCCATCGCGTCCGAGCCGCGTCGATCAAACTCCGATGGATGTCATTGTGAGGTCTCCGCCGGTCTCGGGTTGCCTTCGGCTTCCGGGTCTCGCGCGCTTCGAAGGCCTGGCGACGACCTACTCTCCCACGCGTCATCACGCAGTACCATCGGCGCTGAGGGTTTTCACGGCCGAGTTCGGGATGGG
>JBHHZX010000356.1:0-3783 GCA_046758265.1 Phycisphaerae bacterium | reverse complement strand
CTCGGCGCGCTGGCGCTCGGCGGTGGGGTGTTCCTGGCGCTGGGCGCGTTGCTCGGCCTGCCTGAAACCAAGCTGCTGTTGCGCTATCGCCGCCGATCGGACGAACCGTAAGATTGAATTGAAAATGCAGTCGCCTACTTGCCCAGCGACTTGATCCGCGTCGCCGCGTCGCGGATTTCCAACACCCGCAGCCCGAAATGCTCACCGACCTTGACCGCGTCGCCCTTTCCAACCGGGTGGTTGTTGATCAGCAATTCGAGCGGCGCGTCAACGCTCTTATGAAACTCGATGATCATTCCCAGTGACAGCTTGCGGACGGCGGAAATGCTCATGCGCCGCGCCGCGAGTTGCACGATCACGGGAACCTGGATCTTCAGGATACGGGCCACTTCAGGCGGAGCGTCGACGATCCGCCTTGGCGGTGCCGCCGGGGCTCTCGCCGACGCCGGCTTGAGCGCATCCGCTTCCGCTTCCCCGGTCAAATCCTGCGCCTGGGCGAGCAGAGCCTCAATTTCGTCGTGGTCAACGATCATCGCGCACGAAACCTTGGGGGAAACCGCAACGCGCCTCGCACATTCGTACTTAATCGGTAGAATCCGGACGCCGACTGAGTGGCGCAGCCGGCCTTATGCGCCCGTCGGTTGCCAGCGCTGCCGCCAAAGCTCGAGCATCAACAGGGCCCAGAGCGGGTGCTCATAGTTGGCACGTCCGGATAAATGGGCGTTCAGGACGCTTCGCAGCCAGTCCGGGCGAAACACTCGCCGACAAAGCGATCCCGCCTCGGTGAGTCGCTCCCGGAGCAAATCCCGCAGCTCGTCGCGAAACCACTCGCCGACCGGCACGCCGAATCCCATCTTCGCTCGGGTGAGCACCTCGGGCGGCAGGAAGTGGCGAGCGCAGTCCTTCAGGATGCGTTTGGTGCCGCCACGCCCCAGCCGCCACGCCGATGGCAGTGACAGCGCAAATTCGACCAGCTCGTGATCCAAGAAAGGGCAGCGGCACTCGAGGCTGCACGCCATTGACGCGATGTCTACCTTGGTCAGCAAGTCGTAGGGCAGATAACTGTGAAAATCGGTCCAGTTCGCCCGTTCCAGGGCCGCCCCCCTGCCGCCGACATACAGCTCGTCAAACCAGTGCAGCGGCTCGTCAAAGTCGATCCGCTCCGCAAATTCCCGCTGATACCCGGTTGCCAACAGAGCGGGCGGAAAAATGTTGACCCACGAGAGATACCGCCGGGCCGGTGCCCGTCCTAGCGCCGCCAGGAAGCGCTGGAGACGATTGCTGGCCGACTTGGGATTGCGCCGCGGCAAGATGTTCGCCATTTCCGCCAGCAGCGACCGCACACCCAACGGCAGCGCTTCGAAGCGGGCGGCGAGCTTTGCGGCGACGTAGCGGTCGTACCCCGCAAAACACTCGTCGCCTGCATCACCGGTCAGGGCCACGGTCACCGAGTCACGCGTATAGCGCGAGACGTAGTACGTCGGAATGGCGGACGAGTCCGCGAACGGCTCGTCGTAATGCCACGCCAGCGTGTCGAGGATCTCCCGGGCCTGCGGCGTGACGGTATGCTCGTGGTGCTCGGTCTGGAACGCCTCCGCCACGCGCCGCGCATAGGCGGTCTCGTCGTACCGTTCGTCGGGGAAGCCGATCGAGAACGTCCGCAGGGGCGAGACGCCGAGCTTGCGCATCAGCCCCACGACGATCGACGAGTCGATCCCGCCGGAAAGAAACGCCCCCAGCGGCACGTCGGCGAGCAGCCGGCGCTCGACCGCCTTCGTCAGCAGTTCGCCCAGCCGGACTCTCGCGTCCTCGTAGGATCCGGCAAAAGGCGCAGGCTGCGGCACGCGCCAGAAAGCGTGCAGCTCGTCGCGGAGCGGCTCGCCCCCCGCGACGCGTAGGGCATGCCCCGGCGGAAGCTTGCGAAAGCCGCGGTAGATCGAATGCGGCGCGGGGACATACTGGAACAGCAGGTAGCGATGCAGGGACTGGGGATCCATGTCGCGCGGCACGCCCGGCAACGCCAGGATGGCCTTGGCCTCGCTGGCGAAGTAAAGCCGGCCGTCGTGCGAGGCATACGTCAGCGGCTTCTTGCCGAAGCGGTCGCGTGCCAGAAGCAGCGTGCCGGCCTTCTCATCCCAGATCGCGATCGCAAACATGCCTGCCAGCCGCTCCAAACACGCGTCGTCGTACTGTTCGTATAGATGAACGATGACCTCGCTGTCAGAGCGGGTTCGGAACGTGTGCCCCCGCCGTTCCAGCTCTTCGCGCAGCTCGCGGAAGTTGTAGATCTCGCCGTTGAAAACGAGCCAGACCGATCCGTCTTCGTTGCTGATGGGCTGGTGCCCGCCTTCCACGTCGATGATCGCCAGCCGCCGAAAACCAAAGCCGCAGCGTCCCTGCGGATCCTGATAGAATCCCTCCTCGTCGGGTCCACGGTGCACGAGCTGCGCCGCCATGGCGCGCAGCGGCGGAAGATCGACGCGGGCGTCGGGCGAGAGGCTCACGATACCGGCGATGCCGCACATTTGCGGGGTTCAGGGTTCAGGGTTCAGGGTTCAGGATTCGGGATCCAGGACTAAGGGTCAACAGCGCAACAATCTGAACGTACTCCAAAGAGCCGCGGGCTTCAGCCCGCGCGGCGCGCCCTATACGCAACTGCGCGATCCTGTGCAACTACCGACGATTACGAATAAGGCCCACGATCGGTTCAAGGCGTTCCGTCCAGCGGCTGACATTTCGGGCAGACGTGCGTGCCGCGCTGGGCGATGCGCAGCGCCTCGATCGGTGTTTTGCAGCGCCTGCACGGCAGGCCGGCACGTCCGTAGACGTTGAGATACCGCCGCATGCCGCCGCCACGGTAGACCCCATCAAACGAGGTCCCCTGGTGCCGAATCGCTTTGCGCAGGACGCTCTGAATCGCCGCTCGAAGCCGCCTGGCCTCCTGGCTCGTCAGCCGATCGGAGCGTCTGGTCGGGTGCAGCCGCGCCTGAAACAAGGCTTCATCCGTGTAGATGTTTCCGAGGCCGGCGACGACCGACTGGTCGAGCAGCAGCGGTTTGAGTTGCCGCGCGCGGCCCTGCAACACCTTTGCTAGCGCTGCGGACGTGAAGCTGCGCTCGAGCGGCTCGATGCCGAGATGGCTCGTCGCGGCCTCGAAATCGGCGGTGTAGATGATCTTGCCGAATTTGCGGGTGTCGCAGAACAGCAACCGATTGCCATCGTCCAGATCGAAGTACGCCCCGACGTGCTCCGGCTCGCGCTCGTGCTCGGCCGCCCATTCGAACCGCCCGCTCATGCGCAGGTGAATGAGCAGATGTCCGTGCACCTGCCGGGCCACATGCCCGCGTCCATACCGATCTCGCGCGCCGCGTGCCGTGGGCAAACTCGTTTGCCCGTGGGGCGGTACTGCCGATGCACTGGCGGACAAGCCGCCAGTGGCACCCGGCGAAGCCTCCAGGTCGGCGACAATGTACTTCGCCCGCCGTCGCAAACGCCCGATTCGTTTCCCGACGATCCCGCGGCGGACCGCGGCCACACTCGGCTCAGCGTGTTTGGCCCAGCGCGAGACGAAACGTGTGATCGCCCGCCCCTCCAGCCGCGGACGGTACATGCGAACGATGGTCTCGACCTCGGGCAGCTCCGGCATGTGCGGGATTGTAAAGGAAAGCGACGAAGGGAGTGCCTGACCGCTCCCGCCATGGGCCACCTATTCGTTCCTACACGCCAGCCCTGGCCGGCTCGGGCCCCGACGGTGGATGTCTCCGACGGCGGGTGCGGGGCCCG
>JBHHZX010000355.1:0-3798 GCA_046758265.1 Phycisphaerae bacterium | reverse complement strand
AATATGCCTCCGGCGACGGACCGCCGGGGCCGGGCCAGATCTCGTCGAGGCGTTTCAGCGTCGCCTCGTCGAGCATCATTTCGAGCATGCGGAGGTTGTCGGTGAGCTGGTCTATCGTTCGTGGGCCGATGATCGGCGCGGTCACCACGGGGTTGGCCAGCACCCAGGCAAGGGCGACGTCGGCGGGGTGTTGACCGCGGTCTTTGCAGAACGCCTCGTACTTTTCCACCTGGTCGCGGTGTTGTGCGAGCTTGTTCTGCGTCCACTTGCCGGCGCGGCGGCCTTTGTCGCGGTTGTGCAGGATGCCGGCAAGCATGCCCCCACCGAGCGGGCTCCATGGCATGACGCCGAGGCCGAAGTGCTCCGCCGCCGGCAGCACTTCCAGCTCGACCATGCGGTCGGCCAAGCTGTAGATGCACTGTTCGGAGACAAGACCGAGGAAGTTGCGCTGCCGCGCCGCCATCTGCGCTTCGGCGATGTACCAGGCGGGGAAGTTGCTGCTGCCGACGTACAGAACCTTGCCTTCGCGGGTAAGTTGCTCCATGGCCTGCCAGATTTCCTCCAGCGGCGTGTGTCGGTCGATGTGGTGCATCTGATAGAGGTCGATGTGGTCGGTCTGGAGCCGGCGTAGGCTGTCCTCGCAGGCCCTGCGGATGTGATAGGCGGAAAGGCCGCGATCGTTCGGGCCGTCACCCATCTCGCCGAAGAGCTTGGTGGCCAGGACGATCGATTCGCGTCGCCGTCCGCCTTGGGCCAGCCAGCGGCCGATGATCTGCTCGGTTACCCCCTCGCCCTTCTTCCAGCCATAGACGTTGGCGGTGTCGAAGAAGTTGATGCCGAGCTCGAGCGCCTTGTCCATGATGGCGTGACTGTCGGCTTCCGTGGCTTGCGGGCCGAAGTTCATAGTGCCAAGGCAGAGGCGGCTGACTTTCAGGCCGGTTCGTCCGAGATACGTGTAGTCCATAAATGGCTGCTCCGTTCGTTCGATTCGCGTCATCAGGATAGCTGAAGCCGCGGCGGCTGCAATTCGACCGGCGATGGGCAGCTTGGCCTGCCCTGAGCGCCCACGGGGAGCACGCACAGAAAAACCCGTGCAGTGACAGAGTGCCGGGGCCACGCTCGGGTAGGTGGGGGGACAGCGCAGCCCGAATTGCCCGGGTACCCTCAGCGCAGCAAGAAAGCCCACGGAGAGTAACCGTGGGCTTTCAGATTCACCGAAAGCTCAGCGAGCCGAATGGACTCGCGATGCTACCTGCCTCTAGCGACGACGCAGCAGGGCCAACCCGCCGAGGGCCAGCAGGGTCAGTGAGGTCGGCTCGGGGATGCTGCCGAGGCCGAAGATGAAGTCGTTGCCGGCGCCCCATTTCACGGCGTCGACGCGGTACTTGTAAATCTGCGCCCACAGCGCCGGATCACCAAACGGCTCTTCAAAGTCGCCGACAGCCTTGGTGAAGGTGTGCCACTGACCATCGTTCGGAACGATGAAGTTGGCGTTCGCCCAGCCGAGGTAGCTGTACTGTTCCTCCACGGGGTCCCACTCGCCGGCGTACATGCGCAGCCAGAAGCCGAGATCCTCGCCACCGGCGGCATCGTCGTACATCAAGATGATTTCGATGGTGTCGTCGGTGATGTCCAGGAAGGCGCCACCTTCGGTCGGGCCGCCAGGCTCGTAGAGGTTGGCGTCCAGCACGTTGTAGCCGTCGTTGGTGGCGTTGTAGAAACTGCCCGTGGCGTCCCGACCCACGTAAGTGACGCCGGCACGTGGCGAAAGGTAAATCTCGTCCGTGAGGTCACGGAGAACGACCAGGTCGGCGCTCGCGATGCCGACCATGCTCAGAACTGCCAGCGTAACAATCGCTTTTCTCATAGAACTTCCTCCTCCCAAGTTCTCTTCAGACCGAACCTTGCTGTAAACAAGCGTTTCCTGCCGCTGGCCGGCCAGCCGAACTGGTCGCGGCGGCATTGAATGCTCGAATTTGAAAGCTGCGATCAACTCTCCCCTGCTTCCGGGAGCGTGGTGCGCTACCACGCCATTTGCTATCTTTCCTGTGTTAGCTTACCCCTTACCGGACACCGTGTCAATGAAAGTGCGTCTGCGCCGGGATAAATGTTTGGCTCTGGTGGCGATCGCCCTGCCGCCGGTGGGGCGTCATCGTCCGATAACGGTAGAATCGCGTCGCCTGACCATGCCACGCGCCGGAACAGCAGGCCGGTGCGGCGGGCCGCACGCCTCGGCCTCGCGTTAGCCGCAAGGGGCAGAGCGGTTTACCCCCCAGATGCCTGGGGCCAGGCACTGAGCGGAGCAGTCGGTGAAGGTTCGCGGCTTACTTTTGGACGTCGAAGGCGTGCTGGTGGCGGACAAGCGCTACCAGGCGGTCGAGGGCGCCGTGGACTTCGTTCGTCAGGCGCACGCCGCGAACTGCCCCCTGCGACTGATTACCAACAACACCACCGACGATAAGCCGGCGATTATCGAGAAACTCAGGCGGGCCGGGTTCGCTTTTACGCTCGACGAGCTACACACCTGTACGGCGGCCGCCGTCAACCGCCTGAATACGCTGCGGGCGCGCCGCTGCCTCGTGCTCGGCAGTGACGCGCTGCGGCGCATGTTCGTCGAAGCGGGCTTCGAGGTTGCTGACGAAACTGAGGTCGATGCCGTGGTGGTCGGGCTCGATACGGGCCTCACGTACGAGCGCCTGCGGCTGGCGTGCGACGCGATCGTCGGCCACAAGGCCGCGTTCCTCGCGCTGCATCGCAACCGGCTCTACACCGACGCTGCCGGACGGCTCTCGCCGAGCGTCGGCCCGACCGTGGCGGCGATCGAATGTGCCACGCAGACCGAGCCGGTCGTGACGGGCAAGCCCAGTCCGGATTACTTTCGGCGGGCGTTGGACGAGATCCGTGTGTCGCCAGCGGACGTACTGGTGGTATCTGACGACCCATTCTCCGATCTGGCCGGTGCCAAGCGCATGGGCATGCAGGCAGCGTTGGTGCTGTCCGGCAAGTACCGTGACGGCCACGTGGTCCAGTCCATCCCCGCGACGCAACGACCGGATGTGATCGTTCCCCGCATTGGCGAGCTGTTGACCACTGGCTTGGTACAACTCTGAAGCGACCGGGGCAAGCCCTGTCATGCAGTCTCCGGATGCCTTGCTCGCCAGGGTTGGCGTTGGGCGCAGGGTTGGCGGGCTCAATGCGGTGGGGGAGGGGGGAACTCCAGGCTCCACAGAGAAGCTGTCGATAAAAGCGGAGCGTGTACCGCGGCTTTGAACCGCTCGCCTGGCGGGATAAGAGGTGATGGTCATGCCGATGACGCAGCAAGACATTCGCCGACACTACGACCAAGAGTGGAAGCAGAAGTCCGAGCGGGCCACCGCTGTCGGCGATCTGGCTTACAGCAGCCCGTTCCAGGACGCCGTGGTGTATCCGGCTTACCGACAGCTCGTGCGCGATCTGAAGATCCGCGTGGACGGTGGACGGGTGCTGGACGTCGGCTGCGGCTCCGGCCGATGGGTGCGCTACTTTCTGGAGTGGTTTAAGCCGCGGCGGCTGATGGGCATCGACGTGACCCAAGCGTCGATTGACCTGCTCGAGAAGTGGTACGAGCCGCGGTCGGACGCCGCCGTCACGTTCCGGCAGGCCGATGTCACTGATTCCGGGCTCGACCTGGGCGAGCGGTTCGACCTGGTCAACGTCGCCAACGTGCTATTTCACATCCCGGAAGAGGACCTGTTCACGCAAGCGCTGAGAAACCTCGCCCAACATCTTGGCCCTGACGGCCGAATCGTGACGACCGAG
>JBHHZX010000354.1:0-3838 GCA_046758265.1 Phycisphaerae bacterium | reverse complement strand
ACTGAGAAGATGCACGCACTCGTTGACAAGATACGCCAAGGCGACCGGCGCTCGCTGGCCCGAGCGATGTCGCTCGTCGATCAGGTGGTGGACGACGCACGACGGCTGAAGGATCGGCTGCGCCGATCAACCGGGCAAGTGCCGTGGTGGGGCGTCACCGGGCCACCCGGCGTCGGCAAGTCAACGCTGATCGATGCCCTGCTGAGCATGCTGCGCCGGCGCGGGCGCCGCATCGGCGTGGTTGCCGTCGATCCCACTTCGCCGGTGTCGGACGGCGCGCTGCTGGGTGACCGCGTGCGGATGATGCGGCACGCCGTCGATCCCGACGTTTTCATTCGCTCGCTGGCGACGCACCACTGTGGGGGCGGTCTGTCGGATGCGGCGCTGCACTGCGCCAGGCTGCTGGAGTTGGCGGGCTATGACCCGGTGCTCATAGAGACGGTTGGCGTGGGGCAGAATGACGTCGACATCGGCTCGGTCGCCGATACCTGTGTGGTCATGCTTGGACCGGGCTATGGCGACGATATTCAGTTGACCAAGGCCGGCCTGCTGGAGATCGCCGACATCGTGGTCGTCAACAAGTGTGACCTGCCCGGCGCGCAGCGCTTGCTGAGCGCAGTCCGCGAGGCGCTACAGGTATCATTGTCCGCGGCGAGCAGCCAACACCGCGGCGGACACGTCGTCCCCACTCCCGACGAGCCGCCCGCCACCTCTGCCGACCGCATGGCCGTTTTCGGGATCGAAGCGCGGTCCGGCAAAGCCGTGGATCAGTTGCTGGAGAAGCTGCTCGAAGTCGACCGCGCCGCCCGTGGCGTAAAGCAGCGCCAACGCCGCCGACACCGGCGGGTGCTCGGTGAGGTCCGGCGGAGCGCCGTGGGAGCGTGCAGGCAGGCTCTGGAACGCGGGTTGGCCACCCCCGCCGCGAAGGAACTGGTCGCCAGACTCGAACGTGGCGAGGTCTCCCTGGAGGAAGTTGTCAGTTTTCAGTTGTCAGTTCTCGGCAAAGAGAACGCCGGCAAACGAGAACTGAGAACTGACGACTGAAAACTGAAAACTGAGAACTGAGAACTGAGAACTGACGACTGAAAACTGAAAACTGAGAACTGACAGCCGACAACTGAGAACATAACGATGGTCAATTCTTTGGATCAACACTTCGAGCGGTGGAAGGCTGAAACGTTGGCGAAGTCGGTCGCGAAGATGCCCGAGCAGCCGGAGCGAACGGTCACCGTCTCGGGTCGGTCGCTCGAAACGGTTTACCGGCCGGAGTGCCTCCCGGACGAGGCCGCCTGCCAGGCCTACCTGGAGCGGCTGGGTTTTCCCGGCGAGTATCCGTTTACACGCGGCGTGCAGCCGACCATGTATCGCTCCCGTTTCTGGACCATGCGGCAGTATGCCGGGTTTGCCACCGCGGAAGAGACCAATCGGCGTTATCGCTTCCTGCTGAAAAACGGGCAGACGGGGCTCAGCGTGGCGTTCGATCTGCCCACGCAGATCGGCTACGACAGCGACCACCCGCTGGCTGCCGGCGAAGTCGGCAAGGTCGGCGTGGCGATCGATACGCTGGCCGACATGGAGATCCTGTTCGACGCCATCCCGCTCGACAAAGTGTCTACCTCGATGACGATCAACGCGCCGGCGGCGGTGCTGTTGGCGATGTATGTCGCCGTCGGCGCCAAGCAGGGCATCGCCGCCGACAAGCTCACCGGCACGATTCAGAATGACGTGCTCAAGGAGTACATTGCCCGCGGCACGCACATCTTCCCGCCGGCGCCGTCGCTGCGGCTGATCACCGATATCTTCGCCTACGCCGCCGAGCAGGTGCCCCGCTTCAACACGATTAGCGTCAGCGGCTATCACATCCGCGAAGCGGGCGCCACCGCTGCTCAGGAAGTCGGCTTCACCCTCGCGGACGGCATCGCGTACGTGCAGGCCGCGGTAAAGGCGGGGCTTGACGTGGACCGGTTTGCACCGCGGGTGACGTTCTTCTTCGGTGCGATGACGGACGTGCTGGAGGAAGCGGCCAAGTTCCGCGCGGCCCGCCGGCTGTGGGCGCGAATCATGAAGGAGCGCTTCGGCGCGAAGGACCCCGCGAGCCGTATGCTGCGCTTCCACACGCAAACCTGCGGCGCGACGCTTACCGCGCAACAAATTGACAACAACGTCGTCCGCGTGACGCTCCAGGCCCTGGCCGCCGTGCTGGGCGGGACCCAATCGCTGCACACCAACAGTCGGGACGAAGCTCTCGCCCTGCCCACGGAGGCCTCGGTCCAGCTCGCCCTGCGGACACAGCAGATCCTCGCCCATGAATCGGGCGTCGCCCACACCGTGGACCCGCTCGCCGGCAGTTACTACGTCGAAAAGCTCACCGATGAGATCGAGCACGAGGCCGAGGAGTACATCAAGCGAATCGACGAGATCGGCGGCATGGTCCCGGCCATCGAGCAGCACTACCCGCAAAGCGAGATCGAACGATCCGCCTTCGCCTACCAACAGGAAATCGAGCGCGGCCAGCGCATCATCGTCGGCGTCAATCGCTACGTTACCGGGCAAGATGCGCAGCCGGAGACCCTGACGATTAGCGCGCAGGCCACCCGCCGGCAACTCGCCCGGCTGGCGAAGGTTCGTGCCGAGCGCGATGCGACTGCGGTCACGCAGGCCCTCGACGCTCTCGAAAAGGGGGCCGGCGGCGACGACAACCTCATGCCCCTGATCCTCGAGGCGGTGCAGGCTTACGCTTCGGTGGGTGAGATTTGCGACCGGTTGCGGAACGTGTTCGGCGAGTACGAAGAAAGCACGACGTAGAGTTGTCGGTTCTCAGTTATCAGTTTTCAGTTTTCAGCTACTAACTGCAGTGAGCCGGCGCGTCTCAACACCCGTTAACCCGGGCTGAATGCGGAGATGGAAGTTGCAGGACTTTCGTACGCTACAGGTTTGGCAAAAGGCACATGAGCTTACGCTCTCCGTCTATCGGCTGACGACGACATTCCCCGACGCAGAGCGGTACGGCTTGACAAGCCAGATCCGGCGGTGTGCCGCGTCGGTCCCTGCAAACATTGCCGAAGGATGCGGGCGCGGGGGTCGCAAGGATTTTGCGAGGTTCCTGCGGATGGCGACAGGATCCGCCAGCGAACTTGAGTATCACCTGCTGCTGGCAAAGGATCTGAGGATGATTGATCTGGAGGAATACGGGCAGCTTACCGCTAACGTGGCCGAGGTCAGGCGCATGCTAGCCGGGTTGCTTCGAAAGCTCAGAGCTGACAGCTGACGGCTGGTAGCTGATAGCTGATAACTGAGAACTGAGAACTGACAACTGACAACTGACAACTGACAACTGGAGCCCTCGCCATGCAACCACCCTCGCAGATCGACCATCTCGCGATCGCCGTCCGCTCGCTTGAGGAGGCGAGTCGGTTTTACCGCGACGTCCTGGGATTGGAGTGTGAAGGAACCGACGAGGTCTCCGATCAGAAGGTGCGCATCGTTTTCTTCCGGCTCGGCGAGGTCCGCATCGAGTTGCTCGAGCCGACCGCTGACGACAGCCCGATCGCCCGCTTCCTGGAGAAAAGAGGGCCGGGACTGCACCACGTTGCCTATCGCGTCGAGGACCTGCCCGCGACGCTGGCGGGGCTCAAGTCGGCCGGCGTCCAACTCCTCGACGAAGCCCCCCGCGACGGCGCCCACGGCATGAAGATCGCCTTCGCTCACCCCCAAAACACCGGCGGCGTGCTGACCGAGTTCTGTCAACCCCTGTAGGTCGGGTCCTCGACCCGACGAACCCAGGCTCCATGAAGCGTCGGGGCGATGACCCGGCCTCCAAGGCTGCGGACCGCGAGGG
>JBHHZX010000353.1:0-3859 GCA_046758265.1 Phycisphaerae bacterium | reverse complement strand
GGACGACTTGGTTGCCGAGCGCAAGCAGATGCTCGAGCGGGCCAAGCCGGATCGAAACCCCGGGGTGGACATAACGGGCACGCTCTATCCCGGCGTAGTGCTGGTGTTCGGCTTGCGTGAAACCACGATCAAAACCCCGGTCAGGGGTCACGTGCGGGTGGAAGAGCGTCGAGTGAAGGGGGCGACGGAAATCGTCGTTGTCAACCAGTTGACCGCGTCGGTGTTTGTGTTGCCAAGCGTAGCGGTTGACCTGGAACGCTTTGAGAAAGTCGAACAGGAGTCAGGAGCACCTGATGGAGCCGGACAGGACCAACGCGGCCACGACTCGGCCTGACCTGGCCACGACCGTTGGTGACGTCTTGGGTGATTTGGCTTTTCTGGTTGGCGACGGCCGCCGTCCCGACCCGCCCCCGGGCGCTGCTTGGATGGCGTGTTGCATCTCCTGCTCCGGGCCGCACCGTCGGGCCGCCGGCGAAGATTCCCCGGTTGGTCGCCAAGGCGCTGGAGAAGCGTCAGCGGCGTCCCGTGGATAGCCCCCCGCCAACGCGATAGCGAAGGGCCCTGCGCGGATTGTCGAGATTCGCCCACCGATACGTTGAGCATTTCGTTCCGAACGCCTACGATTCCCCCATGGCAAACGAAGTGATTACCGAAGCACGCGAGCACATCGGCATTGTCCGGCTGAACCGGCCCGATAAGCTTAACGCCCTCAATATCCCCGTGATGACCCGGGTTATCGAGGCCTTGGAAGCGTTCGACACGGACCCGGATATCCGCTGCATGCTGCTCACCGGTGATGAGCGCGCCTTCGCCGCGGGGGCCGACGTCAATGAAATGGTCGACGCCTCCATGATCGAAATGTATCACCGCAATATGTTCGGCCGGTGGGAGCGCATCCGGCGTTTGCACAAGCCGATCGTTGCCGCGGTGAGCGGCTACGCGCTGGGCGGTGGCTGCGAGCTGATGATGTACTGCGACATCATCGTCGCTTCCGAGACCGCCCGCTTCGGGCAGCCGGAGATCAACATCGGCGTGATGCCCGGGGCCGGCGGTACGCAGCGGCTGACACGCGCGGCCGGCAAGGCCCGCGCGATGGACCTGATCCTGACGGGGCGCATGATTACCGCCCAAGAAGCGTTGGCGATGGGGCTTCTCAGCCGTGTGGTTCCAGCCGAGCATTACTTCGACGAGGCGCTCAAGGTCTGCCATGAGCTCTGCGACCGGCCGCCCATCGCGCTCCAGTTGGCGAAGGAGGCGGTCGGAAAGGCGTTCGACACCACGCTGGCCGAAGGCATCGAGTTCGAGAAGAAGCTGTTCTACATGCTCTTCGCGACCGACGACCAGAAGGAAGGCATGCGGGCCTTCGTCGAGAAACGTCAGCCGGTGTTCGTGGGACGCTAGAGCCGCAGTCCGCGTGCCGCGGTGCGTTCGGATGCCTCCGGCGGACGTCTTCAACTGCCCGTCAGTCTCGACGTGCAAGCGGTGAACGAACGGGAAGAGGTCGCCGGCACCAAACCCTCGGGCGCGTCGAGCCGTAGGGCTGGCCGCTTCTTCGGGGCCTGCCGCGGCCGACGGTTACCTCTTCGGGGTCTAAGGCCATGGCCAAAAGCTTCAGCACGATTCAGGTCGCTACCGAAGGTGGCGTTTTGACCATCACGCTCGACCGGCCGGATTCGCTCAATGCGCTAAATGAGCAGATGAGCCTCGAGCTGACGGCGGCGCTGCGGACCGCTCAGCGGGACGACACGGTGCGCTGTGTTGTCCTGACCGGCGCGGGGCGGGCGTTCTGCTCAGGCCAGGACTTGCAGGCAGTCCAGGAGCGCTATACCGCCAGCGGTGATGAGCAGGGCGTGGATTTCGGGGCGCTCTTGCGACAAAAGTACAATCCCCTCGCTGCCCGCATCCGCACGCTGGAGAAGCCGGTGGTGGCGTCGGTCAACGGGGCGGCGGCGGGTGGCGGCGCCAGCCTCGCGCTGGCCTGCGATTTGCGCATCTGTGCGCGGAGTGCCTATTTCATGATGGCGTTCGTCCACGTGGGCCTGATCCCCGACATCGGGGCAACGCTGACGCTCCTGCAACACGTCGGCTACGCCCGCGCGGCCGAATTGTGCTTGCTGGGAGAAAAGCTGCCGGCCGAAGAGGCCTTCCAGGCCGGGCTCGTTAATCGCGTGGTGGACGACGAGGTGCTACCGACGACGACCAAGGAAATCGGGACCAAGCTGGCGTCCCTGCCCACACGCGCACTCGGGTTGACTAAGCGGGCGCTGTACCGGGCCTGGACGGCGACACTCGATGATCAATTGGAATATGAAGCGTTCCTGCAAGACACGGCCAGCAAGACCGCCGACCACCGCGAAGGTGTCTCGGCATTCCTCGAAAAACGCCGGCCGACGTTCGAGGGCAAGTAGGGTGGGCCCTGCCCACCAGATCGTCTGAGAGCGCCTGGCAAAACCTGTGGCACAGCCGTCTCGCCTGTGTCTTTACCGGCGGGACGCCGGTGCCACACTGGGTTTTGATAGCGGCTGTGAATATATGTGGTCGGAAGAAACCATCCAACTCATCCACGCCGCCTCTGACGAAGATCTCGCTGGGGCCGGCGACATTACATCGAAGCTACTGGCTGAAGCAGATATTGGGATCACCGCGTGCCTGGTGCCGCGCGTACCCGGCGTGATTTGCGGTCTGGCGCTGGGCCCGGAAATCTGCACCGTCTTCGCGGATCGTCTGAATCAAAAGCTTGAGTTCGAGCCAGCAGCTCGCGCCGAGGGAGTGTATGAAGACGGGCGGCGGGTTGCGGCGAACGAATGTGTAGGGACCGTGCGCGGCGCGAAAGCCGCCGTGCTCGCCGTTGAACGCACGCTGCTCAATTTCCTCGGTCGATTGAGCGGCGTGGCGACGCTCACGCGACACTACGTTGAGGCCGCGCGGAAGGGCAATCCGAACGTGCAAATCCTCGACACGCGCAAGACGATCCCCGGCTGGCGCGAGCTGGACAAGTACGCCGTCCGCACGGGCGGCGGCACCAACCACCGCATGGGCTTATATGACGCGGTGTTGATCAAGGACAACCACCTTGCTGGCGTGCCGACTGAGCGCCTCGCAAGCACGCTCTTCCAAATGCTCAGTCGCGTTCCGTCGTTGCGCGCCCCGGCCGATCAAGAAGCAGAGCCCGGAGCGCAAGCGACGGGTCCGGCAGGTAGGGCGGGCTCTGCCCGCCGCACTCGTCGTCCGAAGGGCGGGTCGAACCCCCCTTACGGCGCGCCGAAATTCGTCGAAGTCGAAGTAGAGAATCTTCAGCAGCTCGTCGAAGTGTGTAGAGTCCCTGGCGTGGACGTCGTGCTGCTCGACAACTTTTCGCTCGATGAGATGCGCAAGGCGGTGGAGTACCGAAATGCGCAGGGGCTCCGCGACAAGGTCGCCCTCGAAGCCAGCGGAAAGGTGACGCTGGAGAACGTCGCCGACATCGCCGGCACCGGCGTCGACCGCATCTCCGTCGGTGCGCTCACACACTCGGCGCCCAGTCTGGACCTCGGGCTGGATTTCTAAGCCGACGGTGGTGAGGCCAAGCGCCCCGCGCCGGGCAGGCCGTTGGGCGGACGAGACATCAGCACCGTGCGACGGCCGAGAGGGACGTCGGCCGCTACATCTTAGAGCCTATCCCACAACTGTGGCACAGGTTTGTAACCTGTGTGTTCACCGGTTGAAAACCGGTGCCACAGGGGTTATGGGATGGGCAATTAGCCAGAAGCTGACCGCTGCGATTCCGGCCACGGCTATGCGCTAGGAGTCCCTTGAAGAAGGGGACAGGCACCTCCCAGACACCTTCATTTGCCGAGGGTTTCGGCCGACGGCTCGGAGC
>JBHHZX010000352.1:0-3877 GCA_046758265.1 Phycisphaerae bacterium | reverse complement strand
CCGCGGACTTCAGTCCGCGCGGCGCCGCGCAGGCTGAAGCCTGCGGCTCTTCGTGAGCCGTCCTGGTAGGCGCTCCAAGAAAAGGGCCGGCAAATCGCAGGCCCCAGTGATAGGCTTCACGATTGATTCAAGAGCGTCCAGGAACAGAGCCGGCGTGTCCTCACGCCGGCTTGCCGGGCCGGGGACGGCCAGGCTCGCTTGTCCCACGGAGCTGGGTCGCCCACATTCCGGCGGCCGGGGGAGGAAAAGGGCGCGCGGTGTGCGGGCCCGTTCGATGCGAAGCTGAGGATCAACCTGATCAACCTGCTACTGCGCGGATGCCGCCGCCGCTACCCGCACGGTGTGCCGTAGACGGCCAGCAGCGCGGCCAGGTCGGTCAGGTCCACGTCGCCGTCACCATCGAGGTCGCCGTCTTCATAGCTCGCGCCGCTGGTGGTTCCGTAGTTGGCGAGCAGTTGTGCCAGGTCGGTCAGGTCGATGTCATTATCACCGTCGAGGTCGCCGTAGCACTCCGGCACACACTGAAGGGTGCTGACCCTGAAAGTATCGATGCCGGCCTCAACGACGGAGCCGGCGTTCAGGTCGGAGGCTTCGAAGCGGACCCGGACCTGATCGGTGGGGGTCACAAAGTCACCGACGCGGAAGAGATGCTCCGTCCAGCCGGGGGAAGTGAACGGGCCAATGGTTTCGGCCAGCGTCCAGTTCGCGCCGTTGTCGTTCGAGACATAGGTCTTGAACAGATCGTTGTTGGGATCGGCTCCGAAGTTGTTCGTATACCACAGGGCGTAGTGAATTTCGGCGCCGCCATCGCTGAGGTCGATCGTCGGCGAGGTCAGGTAGGTGTACCCGTCATCCACATCGGAGTCGCCGTCCGTGTTGCCGGTCAGGTAGCACTGTCCGGAGCCGTCGTAGTCAGTTGGCGGATCGCCGCGATCGCCGCCGCCGACCGGCACGCCGCGCTCCCACTGGCCGGCGGTGGCGTTCCCGCTGACGCTCCAGCCCTGGTCGGTCTCAAAGTCATCCTCGAACAGCACGGTCTCACCATAGGCGGCGATCACCGCGTACGAGGTTTCCGGGGCGTTTCTCGGATCGGTGAACGTCTCCCCGCCGGTGGTCTCCGCACTGACGTAGTACGAGACCTCGTCGCCGCAGGCCGCTGCGGGGAAGACCGCCTCATAGACGTTTTCCGACACCACGTCCATGGCCACGGTCTGCCAACCGCTGCCGGTGTCGTAGTGCAGCAGACCCGTGCCGGGCTGCGGGACGGCGCCTCCGACGCCGGAGACCTCGACCCGCATGGTGGTGCCGCCGGCCGGGGAGATGAGCTCCGGTTGCCCGTTCGGATAGGTGAACGCGAGGGCGTCGATGTCCACGAGCACACCGGCGTGATCGACCAGAAAGCCGACGATCGAGCGGGTCATCCGGACGGCGAACGCGTAGTCGATGTAGTTGGGCATGTCGACGTTGTCGTTTTGGGTGTGATAATAGGGGTTGCCCCAGTCCTCGATCAGGATGCACGCCTGAAACCCGGCCCACTCAAACGGGGCGTGGTCGCTGTAGTCGGCTTGGCCTCCGATCGAATAGCTCAAGCCGTCCCCATATTCGGTGACGGCGTCGGCAAGCGCGTATTTGATCGGATTGGACGCGCTGCGGCCGTTGATGTCCGCCCGGTTGGCTCCCGAGTTGTAGGCGACCATATCGGTCGAGATCATTCCCTGGATGTCGTCGAGGTAATGGGCGTTCACATAGGCCTGGCTGCCGACCAGGCCCTGCTCCTCGCGATCGAAGCCGATAAAACGGATCGTGTAGTCCGAGTCGTACTGAGAGATGATCCGGGCCGCCTCGAGCACCAGCGCCGTGCCGCTGGCGTTGTCGTCGGCACCGGGGTTGTTCACGGAATCGTAATGACCACCGACAATATACTCTTGATCAGGAAAAGTCGTCCCGATTTTGGTTCCTACCACGTTGTAATAGGTATCGCCCCCGTAGGTGAACGGTTCCAACGTCACGATCAGGCCGAAGCTCTCGAACTCGCCGGCGATGTTGTCCCGGGCCAGATCGTGTTCCGGGCCGAACCCCCGGTTGTCGCCGACGTGCGTGTAGAGGATGCCCTCAACGCCCTGGTTGTCGCCCAGGAAGTAGCGGTAGCTAGCTTCGCTGACCTGGTCGGCGGCGGCGTGTCCCTCATCCGAGGCTGCCACCGTCGAGACGACCGCAACGCTGAAGCTTGTGGCCAGCACCCACACGATTCGTCGCAATCCCTGGTTCCTGTTCACGGTTTGTACCTCCTATCAGAACTTGCAGATCGGCTTCCAGAATGCGGACTCGCCGGGGCTTCCTGAAAGCCGGAAGGGCATTGGCGGGGAGTCGCCTCCATACCCCCTGTTTGCAGTGTAACGAAACTCACGTGTCGGTTGCAACAATAGTCTTCGCGGTCCAGCGAAAAGGGCCCATCTTCGCAGGCGCCTGTCAATCCGAGATTAGCGCGAGCAGAAAGAGCACCGCCGGCCGCCGAGTCATGAGCTGGCGAGGGCGGCGATGTCCGTCGGGCGGATGCGCGGCCCGCGCTGAACGCGGAGTGTCGATTCGAGTTCTTGCCGGTCGGCGGCCGGCAGGTCAGCCCCCGCTCCTGGAAAGCGCTCCGCGGGCGCACGCTACCCTTCGCAAGCAAGCATCAACGGAAGAATATCAGCGTCAGCAGGATGAAGATCGGCACCAGAATCAGGCAGGAATACGCCATGTAACCGAAGAAGCTCGGCATGTTCACGCCGGACTGCTCAGCGATGCTTTTGACCATGAAGTTCGGGCCGTTGCCGATATAGCTGTTGGCGCCCATGAACACCGCGCCACAACTGATTGCTACCAACAGCTTCACGTCGATGTGCCGCCCGGTCTCGCCCAGTGCCAGAACGTGGGCCGGATCCATCGGTAGCGCGGTGGCAGTTTCGAAGTAGACCACGTAGGTTGGGGCATTATCGAGGAAGCTGCTCAAGACACCCGTGGCCCAGAAGAATTGCCAGGGGTTGACAAAGCCGGCCTCGGCCATCTTGGGCCCGGTGGCCCGCAGGATTTCGATCGGCACCTGCATCGTGATGAAGATGCCGATGAACAGACAGGCAACTTCGCCGATCGCGACGTAGTTGAACTGGTTTTCCTTGCGCAGCCCCTTCGGCGTCGTCAGCAGCGAGAGCCCCACCATCGCGAGCTGAACGATCTCGCGAACATAGCTGAACTCGAAGCTGCCCAAGTGCAGCACGGGTTTCCACTCGGTGCCCGGGAAGGGCTTGCTGGGATCCAGTGTCGCGACCGCGGCCACCACGCCGAGGATCCAGAGGAAATTGATCGTGCCGGCGACGCGGATCGGCTCGATCTGAATCCGGTCCTTCTGGATGTCCGCGATGGCCTCATGCTTGTAGGCCCAGGTGTCCCACATCCAGTAGATCACCAGCACGATCGCGACCATGAACGCCCAGTATCTCCACAGGTTCAGCGTCCAGAAAAAGTCGACCCCGCGGAGGTAGCCCAGAAACAGCGGCGGGTCGCCGATCGGCAGCAGCGAGCCGCCGATGTTGGCGACGATGAAGATGAAGAAGACGATCGTGTGGACCTTGTGCTTTCGTTCGAGGTTGGTCTTCAGCAGCAAGCGGATCAGCAGTATCGCCGCTCCGGTCGTGCCGATGAAGCTGGCCAGCACGCCGCCGATGCCGATGATCGTCGTGTTGACCATCGGCGTGGCCTGGATGTCACCGCGAACGACGATCCCCCCGGCGATCACATACAGCGAGAACAACAACGTCAGGAAGGGCACATACTCGAGCAGGACGGCATGATTGAGCACCGCGCGCGCGGTTTCGAAACCGGGCTTGGTGCGATGCTC
>JBHHZX010000351.1:0-3896 GCA_046758265.1 Phycisphaerae bacterium | reverse complement strand
TCCTCCGGCCGCTCGTCGATCAGCGAGACGATCATGTGAATCTCAGGATGGTTGACGGCGATGCCGTGCGCCATCTGCTGCAGCAGGATCGTCTTGCCGGTTCGCGGCGGCGCGACGATCAGGCCGCGCTGCCCACGTCCGATCGGCGTGAAGAGGTCCACCACGCGCATCGTGACCGGCCCTCTCATCGTGTCGAAGTGCAACGGATCGTGCGGGTCGATGGCGGTGGTCTCGTGCAGTGGCGGGGGCGGCAACCCTTCCTCGTCACGCCGTTGATACTCTCAACGCGGCTGAGCTGGCGGAGACTAGGACCTCGGGGGGCGGCCTCAACCGGGCCGGCGAGCAGCTCGCCGCCGCGCAGTCCCAGCTTGCGGATCTCGTCGCTGGAGACAGACGGGTCATCGCTCCGGGGAACGAGGTGACGTTTCAGGTTGCGCAGGAAGGCGGTGTCCTTGCCGCACAGTTCCAGCACACCTTCCGCGAGTTTCCCTTCTTCGCTCGCCGGCGGATTGGACTTTGTCTGAGCCATCGCGGTACTCGTCCCCTGCTATCGTTACCGGAAGCTAGGATCGTTCGCGCGTCACCGTATTAATCAGCGTGCCGACGCCGTCGATCTCGACCTCGATCCGGTCGCCTGCCTTCAGGAACACCGGCGGCGTGCGGGCGAAACCGACGCCCTCCGGCGTGCCGGTCAGGATCACCGTGCCCGGCAGCAGCGTGAACTGCTGTGAGATGTAGCTTACCAGCGTGGCGCACGAGTGGATCATGTTCGCCGTGTTCGAATCCTGCATGATCCGCCCGTTCAGCCGGCTGCGGATGCCGCAGTGGTCTGGGTCGATCTCGTCAGGCGTCACCAGCCACGGCCCGAGCGGGCAGAATGTATCGAACCCCTTGCCGCGGGTCCACTGCTTGTCGTGGCGCTGGCAGTCGCGTGCGGAGACGTCGTTGGCACAAGTATAACCCAGGACGTGCGCCAGGGCCACGCGCTCCGAAACACGCCGCGCGGTTCGGCCGATGATGATCGCGAGCTCGGCTTCAAAATCGACTTCGTCCGGGGCGCCTTCCGGCAGCACGATCTCGGCTCCCGGCGCCAGCAGTGCGGTCGTGGGCTTCAGGAACACCAGCGGCTGCTCCGGTAGCCGAGCCCCGGTCTCTTCAACGTGCGCGCGGTAATTACGGCCGATCGCAAAGACGTTGGGCGGCTCGACCGGCGGCAGCAGCCGGTCCACTCTCATCATTTCGTCCGCGAACGTCAGCGGACCGAACAGATCGCTCGTCAGCGGGTACGCCGTGCGTTCGTCCCGCAGCCGACCCGTGTAGATCTGTCCGCCTCGGCCCTCAAACCTGGCGATACGCATTCGGATACGCGCTCCTGTCGTCTGCAACCTCTCCCCTGCGATTTCCGGGGAGCGCTGGCGTTCGGCCCGCGAAACGCCGCGCAGGCTGAAACGCTGCGGCTCGTCAGTTCCTTCCCGTCTCTGGTACGTCGACACTACGGGGGGCACCAGCGTCCCGCCGGTGCGAACATGGGCAAGATGCCCGTGCCACCCTGTATCGGTACAGGCTGTTAGTAAAAGACCGTTATGACCAGATGCGGATCGGCGTGCTTGCCTTCGACGACGCCGACGTTGCTGAGCGCGAATTTGATCTCGACGTCCTCGTGCTCGTCAACCCACTCGTTTATCTGCTCGTTCAGGTTCGCGAAGGAAGCGTCGGTCATTTTGCAGTGAAACGTCCGGCAGCGCGTCGCCGAGTGCGTGTTCTTCAGCAGCGGGCGCTTGTACGTGCGCCCGAGGCCCCGGGCGATCACTTCGCTGCCGGAGAAGCCGTGAATCTGCGACGAGGGGCCGGCCACGACCCGCGGCTCGTCGTCTTCCACCAGCGCGATCGGCAGGTCGGCCGGGGCTTGCGGACTCTCGCCGCTCTCCTCGGCTTTCCGGGCAGCCATGATTCTGGCCCTCACTTCCTGCACGCATTGCGGGCAGAGCAGCTTGCCCTTGTAGCGGGCGGCGGTGTGGTCCAGCAGTTGCTCGCGCCGGATGGCAGCGCCGCACTTTTCGCAGGTTTTCACGCCTTGTTGCGCGCCCGACATGGTCGGTCTCCTTCTCGCGATGGTGTCGGCCTGTACGTGATGGTTTGCGCTTGCCGATGAGAATACAATACAGGGTGGTTCCCCGTCGCGGCAAGGTCGAGTGTCGGGAGCCCCGCGTCCGCGGTGCCAGGCCGCGGCTCCTCACGGCAAGAGAAAGTGTAGGTGCCTATGTTCACAGCGCGTCATGTTTCTTGGCAGGCGGCCGCGGTCCTGCTCGTGAGTCTGGCCCTGAGCGGCGGATGCCCACAAGAGACGGGACCTCCGGATCAAACCGCCGGTCCCAATGCGACGACGGATGCCACGAGCGAAAACAACCCACCGATCGCCCACGCGGGTGCTGACCAGACCGCCTCGGCGGGCGACCTGGTGGTTCTGGATGGCACCGGCTCGAGTGATGCGGACGCGGACCAGTTGGTCTTTGTCTGGCGCCAGATCAGCGGTGAGCCTGGAATCGTGCTCGAAGACGGTTTCTCGTCGCGGCCGCGTTTCTTCGTGCCCAGCGGAATTACCGAGGAAACGGTCCTGACGTTCCGCCTTACGGTGGTCGACGGGTTCGCCGTTGACTTCGATGAAGTGACCGTCACGATTCGGCCGGAGGCCGACGCTGGGTGAGCGGCCCTGGCGCGGGCCGGGTCGTCGATCCAACAGGCTGGACAATCTCCACAGAGCTTGTAACATCAGGATACATGGGGACCGACGGGCGGCTGGCGCAGACGGCTTCCCAAGCCGGGCGTGTGTCCGAGTGGCCAAAGGAAGCGGGCTGTAAACCCGTTGGCGTATGCCTACGTTGGTTCGAATCCAACCGCGCCCAGTTCCATTCGGTTCGCGTCGATTCGTCCGAAATGCCTTAGTTTGCCATGTGGTGGACCTCGGTGCGTCCCGGGAGCACCAAACCGGATACGCTGTTGCTCCCGTCCGAGGTGAAGCAGCATCTGCCCAGGGCGAATTCGCGTACCTCCTCCGGCAGTCTCGCGACGGTTTGAACCGTCCGCGCCCTCACTGGGTCACTCTCGCCGTAAGGCGCGAGACGGTCCGAGATTTCTTGCTGACTGCTCGTTCGCTCCCTTGACCGTGCGGTCTTACCCGCACGTCGTGCCGTAGACCGCGAGCAGCGCCACCAGGTCGGACAGATCCACATCGCGGTCGGCATCGAGGTCACCGTCGTAGTACGTCGCGCCGCTCGCGGTGCCGTAGTTGGAAAGCAGCTGCGCGAGGTCGGACAGGTCGATATCACCGTCGTCGTCGAGGTCACCGAGGAACGCGTCGGTGAACATGCCGCTGATGATCACGACGTTCGGCACCGGGCTCCTGGTCAACGCGACGATGCGGTCGCCATTAACCACCTCGAGGAAGTGCGGGTGCCCCGGCACGGGAAACGGCGTTCCGACGATGCTCGCGTCGGCGACGTTGCAGACGTAGATCACGTCGGCGGGGTAGATCACGCCGAACGCGGCTTGCGTTCCGGCGCAGTTGAAGTCGACTCCGTGACCGCCGCGCGGGGTGCAGTTGGAGATCGAGCGCAGGTCGGTGGGGTCGCTGACGTCGAAGAATTCCACGCCGGTTCCATGGATTGCGGCCACGACGTCGCCGTGAATCCCCACGTAACCGGCGTCGCCCGTCGTGTCGATGGGCGCTCCGTCCGGGTCGAGGCGGGTGGCGGTGGCCGCGTCGAACGAGTACAGGACGGCTTCGTTGGAGCTTATGAAGCCGGTCGTGCCATCGGCGGCGAAGACCGGGTTATCGTTCGAGAGAAAGCTCGAACCGCTGAAGGGGATGCTTCCGACGTACTGCAGGTCGGCCGGGT
>JBHHZX010000350.1:0-3903 GCA_046758265.1 Phycisphaerae bacterium | reverse complement strand
GTCGATGACCAGGGCGCGCGTGCGTCCGCCGATGTTGCCGGGGCCGAGCGATTGCCAGGCGATGATGCCGCCGGCGGGCGGCCCGACGGCTGAGCGGCGCGTACGCGTGCGTGCGTTTCGCGCGATCCTTACGCATAATTGCACGCCTGATGAGCTGTCTTTCGGCGACACATGACCGCTGGGAGTTTTGGATTGACGTGGGCGGAACGTTCACCGACTGCATCGCCCGCCAACCTGACGGGACTTTGCGCACGCACAAGCTGCTCAGCAGCGGCGTCTACAAGGGTTGCGTTGGCGCTGGCTCGGCCCGCGAATGCCTGGTCGACGCGCAGCGCCGCGGCGATCCGCCCGATTTCTTCGCCGGCTGGCGGCTGACGCTGCTGCGGCCGCTCGGCCACGGCGAAGAGCATCTCCGCGGCACAGCCGGCCTCACGCACACCCCGGGCGAGCGCAAGCTGGAAGCCGTCCGGGTGCTGGAGCGTGACGTGCCTGTCAGCGCCTTTGATCCAACGCGAGGCCGCCTGCGGCTTGGCGAGCCGCTGGGGCAGCAGCCGCGCCCGGGTTTGCTCTACGAGCTGCGTTGCGGTGAGGAGGCACCCGTCATCGGCATCCGCTGGCTCCTGGGCAAGCGGCTGAGCGAACCGATCGGCCCGGTGCGCGTTCGGCTTGGCACCACTCGCGGCACAAACGCGCTGCTGGAACACAAGGGCGCCACAACCGCGTTCGTTACGACGGCCGGTTTCGGTGACGTACTCCGAATCGGTTATCAACAGCGACCGCGCCTGTTCGATTTGCACATTCGCAAGCCGACAGCGCTGTATCGGGAAGTGGTCGAGCTCAACGAACGCGTCAGCCCAAAGGGTGAGGTGCTGCGCGGGCTCGAGGAAAAGGAACTCCGACGCAAGCTACGAGCGCTTCGTGCGGCGGGCCTCGAAGTACTTGCGGTCTGTCTGTTGAACAGCTACCGCAATCCGGAGCATGAGCAACGGGTGACGCGGGCCGCCGCCGAGCTTGGCTTCCAGCACGTCTCCGTCTCCTCGCACCTTTCGCCATTGCAGCGAATCGTGCCGCGTGCCGAGACGACCGTCGTCAACGCCTACCTCACCCCCGTCATCGGCACATATCTGGAACGGCTCTGCGAACGGATACCGGACGCTGCGCTGAAGATGATGACCAGCGCGGGCAGTCTGGTAAGCTCGGCGGCGTTCGTCGCGAAAGACAGCATCCTCTCCGGACCGGCCGCCGGCGTTGTCGGCGCGGCCTACGTCGCTCGGACCGCTGGTTTCGACAAGGCAATCGGGTTCGACATGGGTGGGACGAGCACCGACGTCAGCCGCTACGACGGCCAGTTTGAGCGCCGGTATGAAATGGAGCTCGAAGACCGGGCGACCGGTGGCAGCATCCGCATCGCCGCGCCGATGCTCGCGATCGAAACGGTGGCGGCGGGCGGCGGCTCGATTTGCGCTTTCGACGGGGTCAAGCCGACGGTTGGGCCGCGGAGCGCAGGTGCCGATCCCGGGCCGGCCTGCTACGGTGGCAACGGTCCGCTCTGCGTGACCGACGTCAACCACTTCCTCGGCCGCATTCCGCGCGACTTCTTTCCCTTTCCGCTTGACCGCAGCGCGGTCGAGCGCCGCCTGGACGAGTTGATCGAACAGATCGTTACGGCTACCGGGCGCCGGTATGCCCCGTACGAGCTGGCGTCGGGCTACGTGGCCATTGCCAACGCGCACATGGCTGCGGCGATCAAGAAGATCTCTATCCAACGTGGATATGACCCGCGCGAGTACGTGCTCGTGAGCTTTGGCGGGGCCGGCGGCCAGCACGCGTGCGCGATCGCTCGCGAGCTGGGTATTACTCGTATCCTCGTGCACCCGTACGCCGGCGTGCTGAGCGCCTACGGAATCGGGATGGCCGACGTGACCCGCTTTGCGGCGCGTGATGTCGGTCGGCCACTCAACGACGCGACGCTCGCCGGGCTCTCGCCGGTCTTCGAGGAGCTCGAAGGCGGGCTGCGGCGAGAGGTCGAGCAGGAAGGCGTTCCGCCCAACCAGATCGGGCCGGGTCGGCGGTTGCTGGAACTGCGCTATCAGGGACAGGACACGTCAATCACGGTCGAGCAGCCGCGCGACGGGAACTGGCGGCTGGCATTCGTGCGCCAACATCGGCAGCTTTACGGTTTCACATATCGCGGCCGCGCGCTCGAGGTCTTTGCCGCGCGACTGGAAGTCACCGGGCGAATGCCAAAGCCGGAGTTGCCGAGGCCCGCCCGTTCCACGCGACACCACACGCCCGTCAGGTACGCGGAGGTGTACTTCGACCGCACCGTGCATCGTGCACCAATCTACCGGCGCGACGACCTGGGAGCGGGCCATCACTTCGACGGTCCGGCAATCATCCTGGAAGCGACCGGCACAATCGTGGTCGAACCCGGATGGCGCGCCGAGATGACCGCACGTGGCGACGTTCTCCTGACCGACCAGGTGGCATGCCTGCCTAAACCCTCGGTCGCTGCGTCAGGGCGTCGCCACGTCGCTTCTTCATACGATCCCATCACGCTCGAACTGTTCAACAACCACTTCGCCGCGATTGCCGAGCAAATGGGGCTCACACTGCAACGCACGGCGCTGTCCACGAATGTCAAGGAACGGCGGGACTTCTCGTGCGCAATCTACGACGCCGGCGGCGACCTCGTGGCGCACGCGCCCCACATCCCGGTGCACATCGGTGCGATGGGCCAGTGCGTCAAACTCTTGATCGAGGACCTGCGGCGGGTGGACGGCGCCCCAGGCGTGCGGCCGGGTGAGGTGTACGTAACCAACGATCCGTACCGCGGCGGAAGCCACCTCCCTGACGTCACTGTGATCACGCCCGTGTTCGACGAGCAGGGCCGCGACGTGCTCTTCTATACGGCCAACCGCGCGCACCATGCCGAAATCGGCGGCATCGTACCTGGGTCAATGCCGCCGCACAGCAGCAACCTTGCCGAGGAGGGCGTGACCATTCCGCCCATGCCGCTGGTCGTGAGGGAGGCCGCGCGCAGCGCGGCACGCGATAGCGCGGCCAGGGCGCGTTTCCAGGTACAGGACGATGAACTCCGCCGGACGCTGAGCAGCGGGCCGTATCCCTCGCGCGCCGTCAGTGACAATCTTGGTGACGTTCATGCCCAGGTTGCTGCGAACCAGTGCGGCGTCCTCCTGCTGAGGAGCATGGTTGCGCGCTACGGGCTGCCGACGGTTCAGGCCTACATGGGGCACATTCGGCAGGCCGCGGAGACCAAGATGCGGAACGCGTTGCGGCGACTTCCTGACGGCGAGAACCGTTTCGTGGACTACCTGGACGACGGCTCGCCAATCGCCGTCACGATCTCGATATCGGGCGATGCCGCTTGCGTTGACTTCACCGGCACTGCCCCGGTCCACTCGGGCAATCTGAATGCGACGCCCGCAATTGTGGCGAGTGCGGTGCTGTACTGCTTCCGCTGTCTGATCGACGAGGACATCCCGCTCAACGCAGGGGTCCTCGCACCCATCAAGATCGTCCTCCCGGAAGGGCTGCTCAACCCTCCGGCCCACGAGGATCCGCGCCGCCGCGCGGCGCTGGCGGGCGGGAACGTCGAGACGTCGCAACGGATCGTGGATTGCGTCTTCGGCGCGCTCGGCGTCGTTGCGGCCAGCCAGGGTACGATGAACAACCTCGCGTTCGGCAACGAGCGCTTCGGCTATTACGAGACGATCGCGGGCGGGGCCGGAGCCGGTCCGACGTTCGACGGGGCTGACGCCGTGCACACCCACATGACTAACACACGTCTGACGGACCCCGAGGTGCTCGAAGAGCGCTACCCGGTTCGGCTGCGGCGGTTTGCGATTCGCCGCGGCTCGGGCGGAGCCGGCTTGCATCGGG
>JBHHZX010000349.1:0-3911 GCA_046758265.1 Phycisphaerae bacterium | reverse complement strand
GCAGGGACTCTCACCCTGCAAGAAGCGCCAAGCTTCACTTGGCGCACTAACGCCGGCTATCACCCGCGGCCGCTCGCGGCCGTCGGGTGCATGGCTCGTTAGGGCTCAACCCGCCGACCTCTACCCGGCTCGCTGTTTCGCTATGAGTTCGCGCACGCTGGGGACCAGATCCACGGGCACTGCCATCGTCGTGTGGGTTGTCGACTCGTAAGCGGCCTCGTCCTCGGCAACCGCTTCCTCGTCGGACTGCTTCTCGTAGTGCTCGAGGACCCGCCGAACGCGGTCTTCATCCCATCCTGCCGGAAACCTCGCCTCGCTCATGGCTTCCTCCTGCGGCGTCGGCGCAAAGCCCGCCTCCCTTTCGGCCCCAGCGGGTACGCGGTGATCACGAACACCGACCTCTGTGCAGGATCCGGCACGTAAATGACCCGTAGATATCGACCGCCGCGCGTTTGGCCGAGCGCGACCCGCGACCCCTCGCGGCCGGGTCTATCCTCCAACGGTCGGGCCAGCACGTCCTCAACCTCGGCTTCCCTGACGTCATGCCGGTAGATGTGCGGCTGGCCGGTCTCCGGGTCGATAAGGAACCGAATCTCCACGCGTCAATTCTAGGAGTAACGAGGCTGCCTGCCAACAACTCACTCACCGGGCCTCCAGCAGTTGCGTTGGAGACCTAACGCCCGCGGTCAGCGGCCGCGAGGCGAGCATCGCGAGCCGGTCCGCTGCACCGCGTGGTTCGCCATCACGAGCGACGTTGCCACAGCCGAGGATCTCGGCTCGCGTGCATGCACGCAACGACGACGATGGTGTCGCCGTACAGGCGGTAGAAGAGACCGTAGGGAAAGCGCTCGGGAATCAGAGCGCGCCGGGTGCTGCGATGCAGGACAGGGTAGGCCTCTGGATGCTCGAGAACGCGATCCCGCGCCGACCTGAGCGCTGCCAGGAACTCCTCGCCCAAGCCCGGCCCCTGCGACTCGTACCATCGATAGGCGTCTTCGATATCGGCCGCAGCCGCCGGTCGGACGACGACTCGCTTCACCGACCGCGGCTACGGATTCGGCTAAGGACCTCGTCCCAGGGGATGCCGACCGGACCCTCAGCTTCAAGCTCGTCCAGGCGCCGATCGAGTTCTGCGCGCTGGGCGTCGGTGAGCGGAATCGCGTCAGGCTTAGCCGCGAGACTGTTCCACAGCTCCTCAAGCAGGCTGAGCCGCTCCTCCGGCGTTAGCGACGCGATGTTGAGGCCACGCTTGCTCATGCGCGAAGTATAACCTCGCCGTCTACCCGGCCGCAAGATGGCGAACGCTGCGTATCAGCGGCGCGGCGCAGCCGCGTCCGCTGCATGCGCTTGTTCGCCCGGTCTCTCACCGCGAAACGGGCGTGAGGCTGAACACGCGCGCGTGCCGGGATGCGGCTTGAATGTCTCCACGCCGTAGGGCTTCTCGAACGGCGTCGAGCTTGTGCGCGTCATCGAGAGAGAGATACGGCGACCAACCGTCGTCCGCTTCGATCAACTCGACATCCACCTCCGCCGCGTACGGGCCCTCGCGGACCAACTTGGTATGGCGTCTCTTGTTCATTGCCTCCTCCGAAGAAAATCGTCGGTCCACCGAGCCGGATCAGGCCGATAGGCAGTGACCAGCACTGCCGGCGACGTATGCCCTCTCGGGATGCCCCAGACTACGTGGATGGGGCTGCCGCTACGATCCCGTTGTAGCACAAGAGTACAGGGCCCCTTCGAATACTCAGGGTAGTCCTCAACCGCGACTGCGGCCGCGACAGCGTCAATCGCCTCGCCGGCGAGGATGCCGTCCTCAGCCATCTCGTCGTATCCGTGCGCGGAGATCTGGACTTCCCCGCCTTGGACGAGGTCGGCGATCCGACGAAGGGTATCGCTCATGTCGTGGTGCGATTCACCTGGCTGCGCGCGAGGGAAACCTCTGCGGGCGAACTCTTAAGTGAACAGAGCGGCCTAGCGCAGTGCTTTGGTCGGCCTATCACTTGTCAGCCGGTTCGCCAGTATGGCCAGGAACGTTCGCGCTGTCAAGCAGTTCCGGTAATCCTGGCACCGTCCCCTCGGTGGCGCAAGGCCGACCGTGCTGGTCGGCCTAACACGGCTGGGATGGGCGGTCCGGTCGGTGGCCCGCACCTGCGCGCCGCTCACAACGTGTCCGCGGGGCTTTGCACCCCCTTGCCGCCCCGGTTCAAGACGTGCGTGTAAATCATGGTCGTCTGTGCGTCCTTGTGGCCCAAGAGCTCTTGGACCGTACGGATGTCGTAGCCGGCCTCGATCAAGTGGGTGGCGAAGGAGTGCCGCAGCGTGTGGGGGGTGGCCGGCTTGGCGATCCCCGCCCCTCGGACCGCGGGGGCCATGGCCTTTTGTACCACGGTTTCGTGTAAATGGTACCGGTGCCGAACGCCGGTGTGGCGGTCGGTGTAGTGCGAAGATGCCGGGAAGACGTACTGCCACCCCCACTGGCGGTCCGCATCAGGGTATTTCCGGGCCAGCGCGTCCGGCAGTGGGGCGCGGCCGAGCCCTTGGCGCAGATCGTCTTCGTGTAGTTGACGCACCTTCCCCAGGTGGTTGAGCAGGGTTTGCCTGCAAGAAGCCGGCAGCATGGTGAGGCGGTCCTTCGCCCCCTTGCCGTCGCGGACGGTGATCTCGTTGCGCTGGAAGTCGATGTCCTTCACGCGCAAGCACAGGCACTCCGACAGCCGTAGCCCGGCGCCGTGCAGCAACCGGCAGACGAGTAGCGGGACACCCTTCATCTGCACCAGCACGGCTCTCACCTCGTCGCGGGTCAGCGCTAGCGGCAACCGCTTCGGCCGCTTGGCCCGCTCCACCCCCTCGATCGATCCGACGGCCTTCCCGAGCACGCGATGGTAGAGGAGGAGCAAGGCGTTGAGGGCCTGGTTCTGCGTCGAAGCACTCACGTGTTCGTTCACGGCCAGGTGCGAGAGGAAGCCGCGGATTTCATCGACCCCCATCTCGGCCGGGTGCCGAACCTCGTGGTGAAAGACGAAGCGTTTAATCCAGTACACGTATGCCTGCTCGGTGCGGGGACTGTAATGCAGGGTGCGGATTGTCTGGCGGACACGGTCGAGCAACTTGGGCTGTCGTTGCCCGGCCGGTTGTGTGGGGCCGGCGATCGGTGGTCGTGTGGTGGCATCGGCCAGCCCTGCGAGCGGTTTGTTCAGCACGCGGGAATAGAGGAAGCGCACCGCCGCCGTTGCCTGGACGTGGTCCGACGCCGAGACGTGTTCGCTGTGGGCCACGTGCGCCAGGAACTGGTTGACCTCCGGCTCGCCCATCTCTGATGGGTGCCGCTTATTGTGAAAGAAAATGAAACGCCTGATCCATCCCACATACGCTTCTTCGGTTTTCTGGCTGTCGTGTCGAGTCCGGATCGCCTCACGGACTCGATCGAGAAGGCGGGGTTTGGGAGGCCCCGAAGGAGAAGGGTTCACGGCCGGTTGCCCGGCCGGGCTCATGACGTTGCGCCTGTAGTCCATGAGACGGGTGACGCTGGTATTGTTCATGGAAACCTCCCGTGTGATTAATTCCGCGGAGGCGGGCATGATCTCTGGCGCCCCGCAGGCATGAGGAATGGAGGGGAATAACGCTTTGTCGTCACGTTGTCGCTTCACAATGGCGTCGTCCTTCGGCATGAGCCGGCGCCGTTCTTCCGCTCAGCGGCTGTTCGGTACTCACGCAGCGTTCCCCCACCTTCATGATGTGTTCAACAACGCAACACTTGACGAGTAATAGTCAAACCCCAAAATCTTGCGGGGAGTTGTCAGGGCGGTCCAACACTTTGTTTCCCCATGCTGGGCTTCGCGCTTCGGACATTGCTCCAGGGCATAGAGTCTAGGTTCGTTGGTTCTTTGCTTTTTTCGATGAAGTTTGCTGAT
>JBHHZX010000348.1:0-3944 GCA_046758265.1 Phycisphaerae bacterium | reverse complement strand
CGAAACGGTCCAACTGGAAACGGCACTAGTTCGGCATTTCCGCAGGTGCATCAGCGAGGACGGGGCGGGCGTCCCGCCCACCGCGACAGCCCTGCTGACCTGGCGAGCAAGAGGCCGGCGCGACCCACCTGCTGTGGTCTTTGCGTGCCGCATGTCAGCGAACATCGACCTGGCCGGCATCCTCGCCCAAAGACGCGAACACGGCCCGGCGTCCGAGCCGGGGCAGCACCGGCGTCTTGTAATTGGCGATCCCTTACAAAAAGGGCTAGGCTTTGCGCAGCGGTAACCAGGCGGGTTTCGTTGGCGGGGGGTGGCACGGGCTAGCGCAGGCCGGCCACGGTAAGCGCCGCGCTCCAAAACACTGCCCGGCGACTTAGAGCCTATCCCACAACTGTGGCACAGGTTTGTAACCTGTGTGTTCACCGGTTGAAAACCGGTGCCACAGGGGTTATGGGATGGGCAATTAGACGGAGCGGGCGGCCACGGGTGGACTCTGTCGGTTGCGCTCACTGAGGGTGAGAGTCAGACATACTCATATACGGTCTCATGTACGGTTTGCTGTTCATCCTTGGCGCGTACCTGCTCGGCGCGGTTCCCTTCGGCCTGTTGATCGGGCTCGCCCGCGGCGTGGATATCCGTCAACACGGTAGTCGGAACATTGGCGCGACCAACGCCGGCCGCGTGCTCGGCCGAAAGTGGGGCTATCTGTGCCTGGCGCTCGATGTCCTTAAAGGCTTTATCCCGACACTGGCGGCTTCGTTCGTGTTTGTTACCGAGCCGGTTGACGCGGGGATGCTGCTGCAATGGATTCTGGTGGGTGTCGCCGCCGTGCTGGGGCACACGCTGCCGATCTACCTGAAGTTTCGGGGTGGCAAAGGCGTGGCGACGACGGTCGGCGTGGCGCTGGGGATCTTCCCCTACTACACCGTCGCGATGGGGGCGGCAGTGCTCCTGTACGCGGTCGTACGGTTCTCGACCGGCTGGGTGTCGGCTGGCTCGCTCACGATTGCCGTGGCGTTTCCGCTGGCCTTCTTGGTTTACCTGGGTGTCGATCCCAACATGTCTTTTTCGGTTTTTTGGCCCTTGGCGGTCGTTTCGGTGCTGCTTGGCCTGCTGATTATCGTGCGTCACTGGAGCAACATCGCGCGGCTCTGGCGGGGCGAAGAGATGAAACTCAATTCCAACAACTCTCGCGTGACCGGCAGCGCCGCGGAAAAGGAGATGTAGCGGCCGGGCTGTGTCCCGGCCACGTGGGTGCCATGGGCAGGGGCCGCACCGACCGACCCTCGACCGTGAACGGGTGTAGCCGCGGCCCCTGTCCGTGATTGTCGAACATCCGGATGTCCACGGGCAGGCTGGCTTGCTTGCAGCGGTCCCACGCCTCGAAACGCCTCGGTCTTTGGCGCGCTATACCCGGTCGTGTCCCACGCCTGCCCGTGCCACCCGGCCGCGCGCCGGCCGTCAGGCTGAAGCGGTTTCCGACTTCCACCAGTTCGGCAGGACGACGCGCCGGCCGTCGGCAGTCTCGGCGACTTCAAACGAGGCGTCGTAAACCTCAGCGAGTCGGGCCGGCGTGAGAATCTCGACCGCCTCGCCGTCCGCAGCAATCTCTCCCTCGCGGAGCGCGATGACCCGGCCGCCCAACGCCGCGGGCAATTGCAAGTCGTGGCTGATCAGTAGGAGCGCCCGGCCGCTATCCCGCCAGCGCCGCAGGAGACGCGCCAATTCGATCTGGTAGGCCGGGTCGAGCGCGGTGTTGGGCTCGTCAAGGAACATCACTTGCGCGTCCTGAGCAATGGCGGCGGCGATGAGCGCCTTTTGGCGTTCGCCGCCGCTGACCGCGTTGATCCGGCGCCGCGCCAGCCCCTTCAAGCCACACATGTCCAGCGCCCGGTCCACCTGCTCGCGGTCGGCGCTGGACAGTGGCCGCAGCGGCGAAACGTGCGGGAACCGCCCGGCGGCGACGACGTCGTAAAGGCTGAACGCCGGAATGCGCTCCACCGTCTGCGGCACGTACGACGCGAAGCGGCCGCGAACCCGGGCCGGCAGCTCGGCCACTTCGCGCCCGTTGATGCGCACGCTGCCTGACGCCGGTGGCAACAAGCCCAGCAGCGCCAGCAGCAGCGTGGTCTTGCCCGAGCCGTTCGGCCCGATCAGCGAAACGCACTCGCCGTCACGAAACTCGACGTCGATATCGTGGAGCACCACGCGCCCGCCACGGGCAACGCGTAGTTGTCGGCAGACTAAGCGCCACGGTGCCTGAACATCCCGGTTGTGCCTAGTCATGATTCTTGCCAGCGATCGCGCGACAGAGTGCATCGTACGTGAACGCGATGCGCGGTCCCAGCAAATAGTGCTCCGGGCCGGTCAGCACGTGCACGCGCCCGGTGTTGACGGCGCGCAACGCACCAACCTTGGCCCAGACGCGCAGGGCGTCAGCATCTCCATTCGGCCGCTCATGGCCGTCCGGGTCGAGCTCGATGATGACCTCCGGGTCGGCCCGCACGATGAATTCCAGAGACAGCGGCGCGAACGCCGCCTGCTTGCCGCCCACCACGTTCGCGTGCCCGGCCCGCTTCAGCAAATCGTCGTAGAATGAACCCGGCCCGGCGACGTAGGGCGGACGCGGCGGATCGGCCAGTGTGCCGGTCAGGAGCAAGACACGCGCGGGCGCTACATTGGCGGAGCACGCGCTTACAGCCGCCAGATCGGATTCGATTGCCTGACAAAGCTGCGCGGCGGTGCGCTTTCGGTCGGTCAACTGTCCCACCCGACGGATCCCGGCAAAGAGGTCGCTCAGCTTGGCGTCCGGGATCGACTCGAAGCGCAGCCCGGCCGACGCAAACCGATCCGATTGCGCCCGGCTGTCTCCGGAGACGAGGATCAGATCGGGCCGCAGTTCCAGCAGCGCCTCGACATTGACGTCGATCAGAGCGCCGATCGTGGGTACCTTCTCGATCTCCGGCGGATAGTCGCAGTAGCGCGTGCGGCCGATCAGCGCCGCGCGCAATCCCAGCGCGCAGCAAATCTCGGTCACGCTGGGCGCGGCGGACACGATCCGCAATGCGGCTGCGTCGCGTGCGGTCTCGTCGACCAGCGGGTGACGTACCCAGTCGTGGAGTCGCAACGCAGATTGAAACGTAGCGGCCGGCGCCCCCGCAGGCCGTCGAGGGGGGAGAACGCGGCGGTCATCTACGGCCGGCGAGGCGCCGGCCGCTACAGTTTCGCTGGTGGCGGAACCAGCCTCCGAAGGCGCCCGCTCGCAACCCGCGAGTGCCGCGATCGCGATAGGCAGCAGCGCGCGATACGTCTTGAGTACTGGGAAAGAACGGGCGTTCATTGCGGTGCGTCCGGCAGGCCCCTCGGCATCTTCTTTTCGATGAACGCCAGCAAGTAGACCGCTTGTTCAGGGCTCGCAAACGCGGACGGCTCATGGCCGAAAAGGTCGAACACCACCCTTCCCCATAGGACCAAAACTCCGTCCGGCGTCCAGCAGCCTGCGCTGCCGGCCTTCAGCTCGTCGGCATCGGGAGGTCGGAAATGCTCGAAGGCTCGCCGGGCCTGCTCGTTAGACCAAAATGCAAAGGCCCGCACGGTCAGCTTCTCTTCGGCGTGGGTATCGTGTCGGTAGACGGCCAACCAGACCCGTTCGGGCTCAAAGGCACGCCATTGCTCGGCCTCCTCGCCGAGGGCGCCGGCGGCCTGATCGAACGATCCGCTCCAGACTTCATCTTGCAGCACCCACGGCGACGCGTAGCTGCCTTTCGGAAAAGTGTCGGCGATGGTGGCACGTTTCCCGCCGCAACCGCCGAGGGCCACGAGTGCCAGCACCGCCAATAGCGCGGCCGTGTGACGGACGTTCGCGGGTTTGGCCGGAGGGGTGGCATGGCCGCTTCTGAGCGGCCATGAGTTTTGCAGGGCTGCGCCCCGGCCGGAAGAGCATG
>JBHHZX010000347.1:0-3954 GCA_046758265.1 Phycisphaerae bacterium | reverse complement strand
TGCCATGGGCAAGGACCGCGCCGGTTGGATTGCGGTTGGCGGCTGACTTTCGGCGGTCCTTGCCCGTGAGTATGCCGGTTCGGCGGGCACGGGCAAGCTGATCTGCCGCGCAACGCACGCGTCTCGGTTCACGACGGCTCAGCGGGCATCGACAGCCTGCTGCCTTTCACGCTTGCCCATGGCACCCGGCGAGCGGATGTAGCGGCCGGGCCCTGTACCGGCCGACAGCGGTCGCAGGATCGAACCGACGCGCCCAGCTGTATTGCCGGGCTGCTTCGTTTCCGGTGAGGCCGGAAATTCAGGTGTGCCGTGGTTCGCGTCTCCGCGTTACACTGGGGGGCGGTGAGAACGCTCCAGGACATCCCACTGGCGGAGAACGATCGCGAGGCGATCGAAGCTGCCGTGCGCCTGTTGCAGGGAGCATTTCCGGTTGAGCAGGTGATTCTGTTCGGCTCGAAGGCGCGTGGATCGGGCGATGAGGAGTCGGATATTGACCTGCTCGTGCTGACCTCGCGCAAGCTGGACTGGCCCGAGGAGGACGCGATCACCGCCGCGTTGTTCGACGTCGAGCTTGCCCACGACGTCGTCATCAGCACGCTGATCATCCCGGCCGACGAGTGGGTCACTGGCGTCTACCGAGTTCTGCCGATCCACGATGAAATCGGGCGCGACGGGGTGGCGGCATGACGGACGAAGAAGCACGGCGGGCCGTGGTTCAAAGGTGGCTGGTGGCTGGTGGCATGCCCAAGCGCAGCGCGGGCATGTTTAGAAATTCGCCCAATGCATGCCCGCGCCGACGGCTTGGGCATGGCACCCGGCATCACCCTCGGGTTGACCTCGATTCGATTGGTGCGCGGCATGATTTCACGCCTCCGCTCAGTACATGGTCCAACGACAGCCTCGGTTACATCGTACGACCACGCGACATCGTACGCAAAGCGACGGGACAGAAAACGGGAGAGGTTCGTTTATGGGCTTCGGCACCATCTTTCGCGGGCGGCCGCGGGGGCGCAGCGAGGACTTGAGGCCCAGGCGGGCGACGGTCCGTCGGGTCCAGGCCGCGCCACCGAGCGGGCCACCGGCGACGCGCATTGCGAACGCAGCCCGGTGGCAGGCTGCGTCCGCAGGTTGTACTCGCAACTCACGCAGGGCAGGTCGCCGGCGACGCGGCCCTCGCGATCCAGTTGCGGCAGGTACCCCACGGCGGTTTCCGCCACCGGGTGCCCGCACTCGGGGCATCTGCTGGTAACCGGCTGCGTGCGCAGGTCGTAGGCGCAATTGAAGCACTTCAGATCGGCGGCGACGTGGCCGGTGCTGTCGAGGATCGTGACCGGCGTTGGAGCTGTTTCGCTGCTCACAATATCCACAGTGTAACGGGAGAACCCGGTTATTACGTGCGCGAATGTCCGGCGACGAGGGCCGGCAATCAGAGCCCGGAGCGCAACAGGATCTTGCGTTCGCACGGGGGGAAACTGCCCTATGTGGCACGGTCAGCGCGAGTTGTCATTCCGAAGGAACGGAGCGACTGAGGAATCTGCCCGCGACGCGCGGCGAGGCCAGATTCCTCGCTTCGCTCGGAATGAGAAGTGGCGCAAACGCAAAATCCTGGCAAGCGACGGGTGACATCTTTGCTTGCTGGCAGACGCAACCCCTCGCTTGCGCTTCGGGCTCGGATCGGGACCCCTCGCTCGCGCTCGGGGCTCTGTTCAGTCCCGCTTGATCGTGAGTGCTGACATGGTGGGCCTACTTGGCGCCGGCCTCATCGCCTGCGTCGTCTGCAGACTTGGGGGCCGCGTCGGCGGGCTCGGTGGATTCGACGGCAGTGTCCGTTTCTTTTGTGGCTTCCGGCGGCTCAACGGCCTGTCGCGGGTCTTCGAAACCCGTGGCCTCGCACAGCGTGTCGATGATCTCGCCGAACTTGCGGACCTTCTGCTTGTCGATCCGGAGCTTGCGCTGACCCTGCCCGTGCCGGTAGTAGAGGTCCACCCAACCCTTGCGGCTGTAGTCGCACAGGCGGGTCATGTTGTCGAACGGGATTCGCCGCCCGGCGTAGACCATCCCCCCGTCGTCGATCGCGACGCGCAGCGTGGCGGCCTTGTAGACGCGATAGAGGACGTAGAGACCGATCGCGAAGGCGACCAGGGCGAAGTACAACTGGAATTGTATCTCGTCCTTGGATTTATACCACGTTTCCCATCTCATGCGCTTTGGATCCACCTGGCCGCGAACGATCGGCACGGTGCCCATGCCGTACGCGCTGACGAAGTACTCCACGGTCTCGCTACCCGCTTGAATGGTTTCGAAAGGCTGACCGAGCTTCTCGCGGACCGCATCGGGACTGGTGGGCCGAGTCTTGGCCAAGTCGTCAAACATTGATTTGGTGGGGGTTTCGGCCAGTTCAGCGGGTACCTTGTCCGCCCCGAACAGCAGAGTCAGCCCCGTTTGGGCGTGCTCGCGGTTCTTGTTGGGGTATCCGGCGGCGTAGTCATAGCAGAAATAGGTGCCCAAGGCGACGCACACTAGTAGGAAGATCAGGTAGTAGTTTCGATCGTAGGCCGCCGGGCCGCTTTCGAGTCTCATTGCGGGTACTCTCCATTGCTAATCGTTGTTGTTCGCCGGTGCCTGAACCGGGCCGCGGTTAATCGAGCGCGCTGAGTCGAATCGCTCGACCGTCGCGGGTATTATGCCGTCTAGTGGCCCCGCTGTCTGCCGCGGTGGCGGGAATTCACGCTCGTTCCAGAGGTCAGACAGCGACAACGGAGAGCCGCGTATGGCTTCGAAGACGGTCAAACATCGTCCTTGCATTGTAATCATTCGTGACGGGTGGGGCGAGAATCCGTATCCCGAGTGGGATCACGCCAACGCGGTTAAGATCGCCCGGCCGCCGGTGGATGCCCGGCTGCGGGCGGAGTGGCCGTTTACGCTGATCAAGACGAGCGGTCTGGACGTGGGGCTGCCCGAGGGCACGATGGGCAACAGTGAGGTCGGGCACCAGAATATCGGCGCCGGCCGGATTGTTGACCAGGAGGCGGTCCGCATCAGCAAGGCGGTCAAGGACGGCTCGTTTTTCACAAACGCGGAACTGGTTGCCGCCGTCGAGACCTGTCTGGCTCGCAAGAGCAAGTTGCACTTGATGGGGCTGGCGAGCGACATCGGTGTGCACTCGCGGCTCGAGCACCTGTCCGCCTGCGTGGAACTGGCCGCCCAACGCGGCCTCAAAAAGGTGTATGTCCACTGCTTCACCGATGGTCGCGACTCGCCGCCGACCAGCGGGATCCGGTTCGTCAAGCGGATTGAGCAGGATCTGCTGCGGATCGGTGCCGGGCAGATTGCCAGCGTCTGCGGCCGCTACTGGGCCATGGACCGCGACAACCGCTGGCAGCGGACGGAGAAGGCCTATCGGATGCTCGCATTCGGCGATGCCGCCGCCGCCCCCAGCGCCGTCGAGGCCCTCGAGCGCTACTACGCCAATCCGGTCGAGCCCAACATGCCCGGCGACGAGTTCGTCCTGCCAACGGTCATCAGCGAGGATGGGCGCACGCCGCTCGCGACAATCGAGGATGGCGACGCGGTGATCTTCTTCAATTTTCGCGGCGACCGCCCGCGGCAGCTCATCAAGGCGTTCATGTTCGAGGAGTTCCCGTTTCCGGGTAGGGACAAGGCGGGCGTCGAGCGCCAGATAGGCTTCGAGCGCGGCCGGAGACGCGACCTTTTCTTCGTGGCGATGACGGCGTACGAGGAGAGGCTGCCGGTGCACGTCGCGTTTCCGAAGCCGGCGAAGATGGAGAATATCGCGGGGCAGTATCTCGGCGATCTCGGTCTGCGGCAATTCCGCTGCGCGGAGAGCGAGAAATACGCGCACGTCACGTTCTTCTTCAACGACTATCGCGAAGAGCCCTTCCCGGGTGAAGAGCGCCAGCTGGTCCCCTCGCCGCAGGTGAGCACCTACGACCA
>JBHHZX010000346.1:0-3957 GCA_046758265.1 Phycisphaerae bacterium | reverse complement strand
CGCCGGTGCGGCCCGCGGTCGGGTCGCCGTTGTGGCTGCCGCCGCCGGCGGGCTGCCCGAAGGCCCACTGCCCTTCGCTCGCCCAGCCGGGGTCGCTGTCCAGCGGGAAACTGTAGATCAACTCGGGATCCGGCGGCGCGCATTCCACCACCGCGGTCGCCGTCACCTCGACGTTGTAGCCGCCCTGCCCGTCGTCGGCGTCGATGTAGGTGGCGGTGACCGTATCGCCCTCGGCGACGAGCAGGACGCCGACGGCGTCGGTCGTGCTCAGCTCGATCGCGCCCTCGAACTCGGCCGTAGCAGTACCGGTCTCGTACAGAACGACCGTTTCACCGGCCGGCTCGGAGTCGGATGCGATATTGATCTCGACCGTGTCGATGAGGTTGTCATCAAGATTCAGCCCACAGTCGATCACCGTAATCTGAGCCGTGGAATCGCAGCCATACTTCGCGTCGTCGAGTTCGATCGTCCCGGCCTCCGGACACACGGAGTAAGCAGCGAAGGCGTCGAGAATGCCGTACCCACGAACGTAAAACGGATCGTAAGTCCCGTTGGCGACGTAATAGTCCGCAGTGTGAAAGAGGTTGTCGCGCATCTGATCGACCGTCCACCCCGGCCGAGCATCGATCAGGCACGCGACCGCGCAGGCAACCAGCGGTGTCGAGAGCGACGTGCCGCTGGCGGTCGTATACTCGGTATCGCTGTAGGGCGAGACGGTATACGTGCTAACGCCGCGGGCGAGCAATTCGGGCTTGACGCGCCCGTCGGCGGTGGGGCCGTCGGAGCTGAACGAGGCGATGTTGCCGGAGCTGTCCACTGCGCCGCACGTGATACCCTGGAACGCGTCTGCGGGCGCGATCAGGTGCGATGTATTCGGATTGGAATCATGGGACTCGTTGCCGGCCGCGTTGCAGTGGTGTACGCCGAGGGACGTGGAGATGTTCACCGCGATGGTGGTGACGGCCGTCTGGCCATCCAGATCATCCTGCGTGTACCAGTCGATGTAGCCCAATGAGGCGGTGGACATGTCGCCGCCGCTGGCCTCGATGAACTCCAGACCCGCGACGAAGTTATCCTCCTCGGCCGGATACTCGCCCGCGGTGTCCTCAGTCTTGCAGAGAATGAACGCGGCGTCGTACGCCCCGCCGACCAGCACGCCGGGCATGTACGCGCCGAGGCAACCGAGGATCATCGTACCGTGGCTGGCTTGCCCCCAAGGGTCGCCCGGTTCGATATCCGCGTTGCCGTCGTTGTTGATGAAGTCATATTCGGCAATCACGCTCAGCGGGTGGTCCGGGTTGTTGAACGCTTCGTGGCTGCGATGAAAACCGGTGTCCAGAATGCCGACGATGACGCCTGCGCCGGCGAAGCCCTCCTGGTGCAAGGCGAGCAGATTGATCTGGGCGAGCTGGGCTGTGGAGAGCCCGTAATCGAGGCCCCACGAATCATTCGGGTCCCGACCGGGGAATGGACCGTCGCCCAACTCGTGCATGTCCAGACAATCGATGCGGCGGGAGCGGGCCACCGGCTGCAGAGCTCTGACGCAGGACAGGTCGGCGATCCGCTCGATCTGCTCTCGGGTAGCCCAGGCGCTGACGGCGTTGAGCCAGCGGCTGGAAACGTGGACTTTCGCTCCGGTCATCGCAACCGCGTCAACGTATTCCTTGACGACGGGCAGGTCACGCTCATCAAACAGCTCACCGCCGCGTAGGGCGTTAGTGCTGCGGAGCCTGCGCCGCTGTTTGGCGCGCTCGTTATACGAATCCGCCAGGCGCTTGAGCGCAGCCTTGTACTCGCGGGGCGAATTGATGCCTTTGTCGGCGAAGAAGACCCAGGTCTTGACCGGCTCGCCCTCTTCGTCCAGGCGTCGCAGCAGGGCCCAGTGCAGCTTGGAGCCCGTCGCGCGCTTGTCCGGCTCTGCGAGAGCTTTGAGGTCCCGGGACGCTGCGGCGGGCACTTGGCCCCTGAGCCAGCTGGGGGAGCTGAAAAGGCCCAGGACTGATGCGAAGGTCAGGGCAAACAAGCAGAGCCGGGTGCGGCGATTGGGCATAGCAATCCCCTCCCCGAACACGATTCGCAGCTTGGCGACTCACGGGCGAGACGCCCGTGCCACCCTGCCGACCTCGCCGGCAGCGCGCCGATGGGCAGGCATCCGGCGAACTGGTTCCAGTATAGCAGACCACTTCGCGAACCGGAGACACTTCTCCGCCGCCGGTTCGATAATCGGGGTCACGCCCGACAAGTTACGCGGCGCGCCCCCGCCTTTCTGCGCCGTACCGCATAAAAACACGAACGCCACGGCAGGTTGTCTACCGCGGTGTCCATACCTGTTGCCGAATTGCCGCGACCCGTCACCGAGGGCTACAGGCACGATGTCCCCTAGGCCATGTTTGTCACTTTCGCTCGTAAGTTCTTGTCAAATAAGGACTCGATTTTGAGTTTGGCAGGGGGTGCCCAGATTCTGTGGGCCTGAGTAAGTTTCGGGGGGATAATGGGTTGGGTTTCTGAGGACGTGGTTTTGGCATGGAGGCTGATCGATGAGCGAGCGAGGGAGTGAATCGGTGGAGTTCTCCGCTTGGGCGGAGGCGATGCGTGGCGAATTCGAGGTGTTTTTGCGCGAGACCGGGACGGCGATGAAGACTGACCGAGGAGGATCGCCGACGGGCGAAGGAAATCCGCAACTACCCGTGGTTCCAGAAGCGGCTCTGGCAGCGTGAGATCAAGCACATGGAAGCGCTCGGCAAGAAGCTCGAGCTCGAAGCGCTGAGCGACAAGCACTTCAGTTTCATCGCCGCGGAGTAGTCGCACCAAACGGTTTCCGTGTTGTTGCTGTCGTAGAGGCTGATGTCGTACAGCGAACACCCGCCGCCGAACTTGCGGCGGAGTCGTGCGGCAGATTGTGTGTCAATGATGTTCAAAAAAGGGCGGTTCGCCGCCCATGGATCCGGCAAAAGGACCGCAGTGAAGTTCCGAAGAATCGGTCCTGGCCGAAGGGGGGCAAACCGCCGTGAACAGCACAGGATTCCCGCAGAACCCGCGTCCTCCGTGCGCCCGGCAAGCCGCGGGTTGTCTCTACGGCCCGTGCCCGGGACCGGGCAAATCGTGCTCGCCCCTGGTCGGGAGGCACGTCGCGCACCGCCAGCAGGCCGCGGATGCCGCCGGCCGGGCCGAGGTCCGGCGAGACGCCGCTGCTGCCCGGGTCGAGGCCCCACACGTACTTGCGCAGCTTCGTGTTGTCCTCGCCCTGGTACTCCGTCAGCAGCAGCCAGTTGTAGTAGACGTACCGCAGGTCGGTCTCCGGCGTGTCCGTCCAGCCGCCGGCGCCGCCGTTGAGCGTCGGGTCCCAGTCGAAGACCTGCTTGCGCACGCGGCGGCCCATGTAATCATACGTGAACTTGAGCTTCTTGGACTCGTCCACCGGGTTTTTCGGGATGACCGGCGTCAACCGATTCTCGGCGTCCCACTCGTAGGTGAAGCTGCCGTCACTGGTCAGGTTCCCGTCGGCGTCGTAGATGAACGTCTCGGCTGGATTGGCAGGCGGGCATGTGTCCGCCGGATCGGTCTTCGTGTGCGTGTATTGGTTCAGCTCGTTCGTGCAGTAGTACAGCGGATCCGCCGTCCCTTCGGTGTAGCTGGTGCGGTTGCCGAGCGGGTCGTACGTGTACGCCAGGTCGCAGACGCTCTGCCCGTCCACCACGCGGGTTGAGTCGCGAGGAGCTTGGGCGCGTGATCCGTCGCGAAGCCCGCGAGGCGCTGCGGATCGTCACGCCGAAGATAGGGCCGCGGGCGAAGCCCGAACGGCCGGGGGCGGGGGCTAAGCGGCGAGGACCGAGCCGCGGCCAGCGGTCCGTCCCGAGCCCGACGGTGCAGGCGGTGCCGAAGGGAGCGGGCATTAATTGCCCATCCCATAACTCCTGTGGCACCGGTTTTCAACCGGTGAACACACAGGTTACAAAC
>JBHHZX010000345.1:0-3988 GCA_046758265.1 Phycisphaerae bacterium | reverse complement strand
GATGATCAGACGCTCAAACAGCCCGACGATCTCGAATTCGTAAGGCGTATCCGCGGATGGGTCCCATACCAGCAGGTAATCCCCGACCGCCACCTGCCACTGGCGCGCGAACTTCGCTTCCAGTACACAGGCATAGCCGTCGTCTTTCGTCAGCATGCGCCCGGCGCTGAGCGGATAGCGCCGCATCACCAACTCGCCCTTCAGGTCGATCCCGTGCAGGTCCACCTCCGGGTCGTCGTCGCGCCAGCGCAGAGCGTCATCCGGCAAAGCGGCCAGCGTCTCCCGCGACACCGGCCGGCAGGACCGCCGTTGCAGCAGCCGCGGTGCCACCAACTCGACGTTTTCGATCTCCTTCAGGAGGCGCGTCAGGCGTTGCGGAATCTGGTCGTACTTGCTCCACCTCGAACTGACGGTGATGTGCGCATTCCCCACGTAGTCGCCAGCCCAGTCTAGAACCGACCGGCGAACCGATTCATGGCAGCAGGAGACCCACACCACCGCCGCCGTGCCCAGCGCGACGGCGAGCACAGCCCCAAAGGTGCGAACCCTCTTAGCCCGCCAGTTCCTGGTAGCCAGTTGCGACCAGTGCCGCATCGGTCGATCCTTTTGGTTCCAACCTCCCGATGACTCGTCCGTCCTGGAGCACGACCACGTCGTCAGCGAAGGCCGCCCCCTGGGCCTCGTGCGTTACCATCAGGACGGTCGTGCCGCGTTCGTCGGAAATGCTCCGCAGTAGTTGCCAGATCGCGCGAGACTGTTTCGAGTCGAGGTTGCCGGTCGGTTCATCGGCCAGGATGATGGCCGGGTCGTTCAGCAGGGCCCGGGCAATCGCGACGCGTTGCTGCTCGCCGCCGGAGAGCGCGTCGGGCCGATGATCGGCCCGCTGCTGGAGTTGGACGATGCTCAGCAGTTCGTCCACGCGGGAGCGCGCATCGCTCAGCGGCTTGCCGTCCACGAGCCACGGCAAGGCGACGTTCTCCCGGGCCGTCAGCGTCGGGAGTAGGTTGTACTCCTGAAATATCACGCCGATCCGGCGACGACGAAAGATCGTGCGAGCGCGATCGGACATTTTCCCGAGATCTTGTCCCTCGACCAGAATGCTACCCGCGGTCGGGGCGGTCAGACCGCCGATCAGGTGCAGCAGCGTGCTCTTACCGGACCCACTTGCGCCCATGATGCCGGTGAACGACCCGGCGGCAACCTGGAGCGTGACGCCGTCGAGGGCGGTGACCTTGTGCTCGGGCGTGGCATAGATCTTCCGCAATTCGCGGGCGTCCACGACCACCGAAGGTGCGTCGTCGTGGCCCGGGTCCGGCCCTGGCTCCGGCTTTGTCCTTTGTTGCTCACCCATCGCCGCCAGTGTAGGCGTGTAGCTGCGCGGGCTCAACGCACCCTCCTGGAAAGTCGCGGTGTCCACGCCCGCCCCATATCATTCCTACCGTACAAACCAGCAGCGAGAGCGGGTTGCACCATGAAGACCGGAACCATTTCGATCGTCGGCGTCGGCTCGGTCGGAGCCGCCATCGCGTACGCCACCATGATCCGCGGCCTCGGGCGGCGGATTGTGCTCGTTGACAAGAACCACACGAAAGCGCGCGGCGAGGCCCTTGACCTGGGGCATTGCTCGCCATTCGTGCCCGTAGTGGAAGTCGAAGCGGCCCCGCTGGATGCGATCGTCGGCAGCGACGTCGTCGTCGTGACTGCCGGAGCAAAACAGAAGCCGGGGCAGTCGCGCCGGGATCTGGTCGAGACCAATGTAAACCTCTTTCGCGAGTTGATTCCGCAGATCATCGAGAAAGCGCCTGACGCGTGGCTCCTGATCGTCTCCAATCCGGTGGACGCGCTGACCTACGCGGCCCTGCGATTCTCGCGCCTGCCACCAACGCAGGTGGCCGGGACGGGCACCGTCCTGGACACAGCCCGCTTTCGGCACCTGATCGGCCGTCGCATTAACGTCAGCCCGAGCAGTGTCCATGCCTATGTCGTCGGAGAGCACGGTGACAGCGAGATCGGGCTGTTCTCGGGAGCGATGGTCGGCGGCGTACCCCTGCCAGAATTCGAGGTCGACGGGCAACAGCGGCTGACCGACAGCGACCGCGCCGATATTCTCGAAGCGACGCGCAAAGCCGCCGGTGAGATCATCGCCGCCAAAGGCGCGACCAACTGGGCCATCGGCCTGACGACCGCCCGGATTCTCGAGGCGTATCTGCGCGACGAAAACGCCGTCCTGACCGTCTCCCGCCTGCTCGAGAATTACGTCGGCCGCGGCGACGTTTGCATGTCGGTCCCCTCGATCGTCTCGCGCCAGGGCGTCGGGCCGGCCTTGTCGGTTGCCATGAGTGAGGCCGAAGCGACCGGGCTGCAAAAATCAGCCGAGACGATTCGCGGCGTGATCGAGCGCGCGGGTCTCCGGTGAGCGGGCAAACGGAGACCAGACGCGACGAGATGCAGCGAAACCAGGCTCGCAATCCGCATATGGGCAACGAAGGGACACGGATCATATGGCACACGGCGTGATTTTCGACATGGACGGCGTCCTCGTCGCTTCGGGCCCCGCCCACGCCGCGAGCTGGCGGGCTCTCGCAACAAAGCACGGCATAGAGATCTCCGACGAGCAGTTCAAACGCTCCTTCGGACAAACAAGTCGCGACATCATCCGCATCATCTGGGGCGACGGCGTTAGCGACGAGGACGTCCGCCGCTACGACGAAGAGAAGGAAGCGATCTACCGCGCGCTGGTCACCGGGCGGGTACCGCTCGCGGAGGGCGCCCGCGAAATGCTGAAGGTGTTGCAGCAGGCTGGCTACGTGCTGGCGGTCGCGACTTCGGGCCCGCGGGAAAACGTCGAGCTTGTGCTGCGCGAAACCGACCTCGGCCCGCTCTTCGCCGCCGTCGTCACCGGCTTCGACGTCAAGCGCGGCAAGCCTGCTCCGGACTGCTTTCTGTTGGCGGCGGAGCGCGCCGCGCTGCAACCCGAAAGCTGCGTGGTCGTTGAGGACGCACCGGTCGGCGTCGAGGCCGCCTTGGCGGCGGGCATGCAGCCCATCGGCTTCGCGGGCACGCACCCGGCCGAGAAATTAAAGCGGTCCGGCGCCACGGTGGTAGTCGAGCGCTTATCGAGCATTACACCGGAGCTGGTGGCGAAGCTACTCGCGACAACCTAGATCCTTGTGCACGCCCGCGGGGCGCGAAGCGGAGCTCGAAGCGCAAGCGAGGGAAGGACGGATCTGGGCTACTCATGCAAGACCGTCGCTGGCGCCTCGGGCTCGGACTGGCAGTGCCCGAGAATCGTGAATAGCGGCTTAGCCGTTCTGCATGCTCAGCTTGGAAAGGGGCGAGCCCCCGCATCGCGCGTCAGGTCACCAGCTTGTGCCCCGTCAGCAGCCGGTACGCCTCGAAATAGCGCTCCCGCGTCTGGGCAACGATTTCGTCCGGAATGTGCGGTGGCGGCGGTCGTTTCGGCCAGTCGAGGGTGTTCAGATAATCGCGGAGGAACTGTTTGTCGAAGCTCGGCGGGTTCTTGCCCGGCACCCACTCGTCTGCCGGCCAGAAGCGCGATGAATCGGGCGTCAGCACCTCGTCGACCAACAGCAGCTCGCCGCCACACACACCGAATTCAAATTTCGTATCCGCCAGGATGATGCCGTGCTTCGCCGCGTATTGCTCGGCTTCCGAGTAGATTGCAAGGGCGCGCTCGCGAGCCGCCTCCATCAGCACGCGCCCCGCCGCGCCAGTCGCAGACGCACCGTCCGGCGCGGCCGGGCCGGCATTGGCGGCCTGCTGTACAAAGTCTTGGGCGATTTCGCAGGCGCATCCAAAAGGGATCGCCTCGTCGTGCCGGTCGGTGGCTTTGGTGCTCGGCGTGAAGAGCATCTTGTCGAGGCTGCCCGGCACGCGGGCGCGAATCTCGGCGTGGGCGACGGCGCGGGTTCTCCCGGTGAACTCCGCGAAGCCCTGGACCGGCCTGCGAGTGGGCTTGGCGACGGTT
>JBHHZX010000344.1:0-4008 GCA_046758265.1 Phycisphaerae bacterium | reverse complement strand
CGCGTGACGACGCGAAACGCAAAATCTTGTTTAGCGGTGGGCCACCCATCCATCATTTGACGGTTGACGGAGCACTAGGCTATGGGACACCGCCACGTATCAGGGCGCCGCCGAAGGCGGCTACAAGCGGCTTTGGCCCCCTTTGGCGGGCTAGCCCACGTCCTTTGACGCGTCGAGCTTCCTGCCTGTATTCTCATGGACGCCACACCAGAGGGAGGCGAGCCATGGACGTACTCACCGCGATCAAGACCCGACGTAGCGTGCGATCCTATTCCCCCCGCCCAATCCCGGCCGACGTCCTGGACCGCATGCGCCAGGCGCTGCGCTACGCCCCGTCGGCGTGCAACTTCCAGCCCTGGCACTTCATCTTCGTCGCCGACGAGGAGCTGCGCCGAAAGGTGGCCCGGGCCGCCAACGGTCAGCTCTGGATGGCCGCTGCCCCGCTCACCATCGCCGCCTGCGGCTTCCCGGACGAGGCCTACAAGTACATGGGCGGTTACGGCAACAGCGCCGACGTCGACGTCGCAATCGCGCTGGACCACCTCACGCTGGCAGCCGTCGTGGAGGGCCTGGGTACCTGCTGGATCGGCGCATTCAACGAGGAACGTGTCAAGCGTCTGCTGGAAGTTCCACGCCACGTGAAGGTCGTCGCCCTGACGCCGCTGGGCTACCCCGCTTCGGCGGACTTGAACTTTCCGCTGGACGAATCGCGGCGCAAGCGGGCCGCCGAGATTTTCAGCACCGACCGCTACGGCCGCGTATAGGCCGGCGATACGGAGCTGGCGGCAAACGATCAGCCGCAGAAGGAGCGGGTTGACGGCCCAGACAGGGGACGGGATACCCAGGCACACCGTTCGCTTACGGTCGTGGGTCGGATCAAACCCCTCGCTGGCGCTCAGGCCCCGGAGTTTTGCCGGCGGTGAAACACGCCCTACCGGGGCTGAACAACGAAACGGCGATTGCCTTTGCTTGACCAGAGCTTTGTATCGGGAAAGCGACCAGCGCGGGGGTCGGCCGCTATGGGGTGGGCTGCCCAGCCGGGAGGGCAAGATCGTTGGGCGGTGGAGCGGCGAGGTCGCCGATGCGCAGGAAGCCCTCGAGGGCGGCGCCGTTTTGGACGAGCAGTCGCGCGGCTTTGATGTCACCGGTTACGGACGCCGTCCGGCTGATGCTCACCCGGCCCAGCGCGATGACGTCGCCGTGCACTTTGCCATCGACGATCAGGTTTCCGGCGCGGATCGAGGCGACGACGTGACCGCGTTTCTCGACCACCACGTCGCCACAGGTTGCGATCTCGCGGACGGCATAGAAACTCTCGACCCGCACGTCCTCGATAACCAGTCGCTGGTTGCAATGGGGACAGACTACAGATAGCGCGCGGGGCCCCACCTGCGTAATGCGCTGGCAGTGGGTGCAACAAACGCGCTTGACCACGGTGGGCACCATCGTCAGCGACGGCAAGACGGGAGCAATCATCGACCGCGAACCGCTCCTCGCCCCAGGCCGCCGATTGCTGGAACCGCCGAACCGTCGCTACTTCTTCGCGGGTACCGCCGCCGGCGGCTGGCTACCTTTCGGCTTCACGCGCTCTTCCGGACGGGTGCCCGGCATGGTCTCAACGACGGCCGAGACCGGCTTGCCTTCGACCGGTGGGCGGGTATCGCTCTTGGCTCCGACCGCGCAACGCCCGATCAGAACCGCGCCCTCCGCGACTTCCAGCCGCGCGGCGTGAATGTCGCCTTCCAGCCGGCCTGAGGCGGCGAGCTGAACCTTGCCGCCCGCGTGGAGGTTCCCATTGACCTGGCCTTCGACGCAAATGTCGCCGGCGTGCGCTTCCCCGGAGAACTTGGCGCCCTCGGCGATGATCATCTGACCCTTGGTCGAAACCTCCCCCTCGAACTTACCTAACAGCCGCGCGCCCTTTTCAAACTGGAGTTGACCCTTGAAGTTGGCATCCGCTCCGAGCGTGGTGGGGAATTCAGCACCGGCGTCGCCCATGACGACCCTCCTTTTCGTGTCAGGCTCGATGGTTCAAACGGACTGCCTCCACGGCAGCGAGACTTGGGGATTGTAGCGTGATGGGCGGCCCGTTCAACCGGCCGCGCCGGCGCGCGTGCCATTTGTGGACCGAGCTGCGCTCCAAGCGTGCCCCCGGCGCGGTAGCGCGGGGCTGCCGTGCGGAAAAACAAAATGGCAATTGCCTTTGGTTCAGTAAAGCTTAGTATTCAGCGGAAAGCGGTTGATCTGCGCGCACGCCGCCGGTGCCTTCGAACGAAAGCGTGAAGGATTCTTGCCGCGCCGCTACCGCCGTTACATGGTGAGGATTCGACTGATGCCTGGGCTTACGCCACGTATTCGTCCGGCGCGCCGCGGGCGTGGTTTCACGCTGATAGAGTTGCTGGTGGTAGTGGCGATCGTGGCCCTGCTGCTGGCGGTGCTGGCGCCGACGTTGTCGCAGGCGCGGGCGCAGTCCAGGCTGTCGGCCTGCCTGTCGAACCTGCACGAGATCGGGGTCGCGATTCACGCGTACGCGCTGCAGCACAACGACGCAATCCCACGCGGCCCTGCGACGCCGCTACCGTACTTCCCCAGTCAGGGTTGGGATGAATGGGCGACGAACCAGGTGTGGATCGGGGCACTGGGCGCCGCCCAGGCGCTGGGCCCGCTCGTCGCGCGGGACCTGACGCAGCCGCGCGTGCTCTACTGCCCGGCCGACGACACCAACGATCCGGTCGAGGAGTTGGAAAAGCTCGATCGCCGCGGCGAAGAGGACGCCTACTGCTCCTACCTGTACCGGCAACGCGACCAAACAACGCGCGACCGTTTGGACAACCTCGGCGAGAATGCGCTCGGTCTGGCGGCGCGGGCCTTGGTGCTCGATGCGAACAGCCTGGGAGCGGGTGAGCTGTGGCGGACCAACCATCAGGCTCGCAACGTCAACATCCTCTATCTCGACGGCCACGGTGAAACGTTCGAGAACAATCAGCACGTCTTCTCGCTGCGCGAGACGGATTATTTCGGCTTTCCAGTCAGCGTCGAGCGGCGGCTGAATGAGATAGTGGTCGCCGCCGACTACGCCGAGAGCGACGATCCGCAGAACACCCCGCCCTTGCCGTGAGACCCGGGCTCTTGGCCGCTCGCTCGCGCGGGCGTGACTAATCCTGGTGGCACCCTCGATGACCGGAGTATCATCGCAGCCTCCGATACTCCAACAAGTTAGCTTCGCCACGAAGAATGGTCACCCCCACTCGCGCTGGCAGTTCCGGTTGGCTGCGCATGAACGTGCACAGCGGTTTAGAATGAGCACTCGCGGGGACGCTCTTGCGAGAAGGGAGCAATCTCATGGCAGCTACGGCACGCTTGCTAGTCCGTTTGGGCGGCGGTCTGCTGCTGGTCATCGGCGGGTGCAGCGACGCCGATACGGCCGGGCCGCAACCGAAGCCCGCGATCAGAGCGGGCCCGCGGCCGACGATCCTGCTCACTCAGGCCCAGTTCACCGAAACGACCGATGAGGCGACGAGCGAGGTAAAGACGCGGCCCGGTGACGCCCGGCTGGTCATCCTGCGTAAGTCCGGTGACGAATGGATGCGCGAAGTTCTCGAAGACCCCGAAAGCAACGTGTTCCACAAGGCGGTCTTCTTCACCGACCCGACGAAGCCTGACGCCGGCCCGGGCATTCTGACCATTGGCGCCAACGCGGCGGCAATCAAACTCTGGCGTCATACCGGTGACGACTGGTCGGCCAAAACGCTGTGGCAGACTACGTTCGGCGGGAAGCAGAATCGTTTGCGCGACTTTGAGATCGGTGACGTCACCGGCGACGGGAAGCAGGACATCGCGATCGCCACGCACGACCAGGGCGTCGTCGCGGTTTTGCGCCAGACGGAACAGGGTTGGGAACCCATCGAGCTGGACCGCAAGAAAAGGACGTTTGTGCACGAGATCGAGCTGGGCGACCTCGACGGCGACGGGCTGCCCGAGATCTACGCCACGCCGTCCCGACCCAAT
>JBHHZX010000343.1:0-4019 GCA_046758265.1 Phycisphaerae bacterium | reverse complement strand
CCCCTGCCCGAGACGATTCCCCCCTTCGTCCGACGAGAGCAGCGGCCCGTCGCAGAGATCGGCTACGCTCGAAATCGCATAGTGGCGGCCCCGCGCCCCCGCGGGCACTTTCGGAAGCTCTACGGTTAGCCTTTGGAGGCTCGTGACCGATGATCAATGTCAACACTAACATCCCGTCAATGGTTGCCGCCCGCATCCTCAACACCCAGACCAACCGGTTGAATCGCTCGCTCATACGGTTGGGCACCGGTCTGCGCATCAATACCGGCCGGGACGATCCGGCGGGCTTGATCGCTTCGGAACTGTTGCGGACCGAAAGGACCGCAATCGGGGCGGCGATGTACAACGTGTCGCGGGCGATCAATGTCGTTTCGTCGGCCGAAGGCGGCCTGGGCGAGATCAGCAAGCTGCTGACCGACATCGAAGACCTGATTGACAAGAGCGCCAACGAGGCCGGCCTCAGCGACGACGAGCGCAACGCAAATCAGTTGGAGATTGATGCGATCCTCGATTCCATCAACCGCATCGCCACTTCGACCGAGTTCCAGGGGCGCAAACTGCTGAATGGCGAGCTGGATTACACCACGTCCAACATCAGCACCACCGACTTTGACGACGTGCGGATCAACGCCGCCAAGATCACTAACAATGGATACCGCTCGGTGACGGTCGCCGTCACCGGCTCGGCGCAGCTCGCCATGCTGACCTACAGCAGCGCGGCAACGGGTGCCGGGACGACCACGCTCGAGATTGCCGGGAGGTACGGTACCGAAACGCTCTCGTTCGCGTCCGGCACTACCATCGCCAACGTCGAGACCGCGGTAAACATGAGCAAGGAGATGACCGGGGTCTCTGCGGTCCAGACCGGCGCCAGCGAGTTGAAGTTCTACAGCACCAACTACGGCTCGTCGCAGTTCGTATCCGTGAAGGCCGTGGAAGGGACGTTCACCGTCACGGGCGGCGACGCCGGCAGCTACAAGGACGAAGGCGAGGACGCAACGGTGCAAGTGAACGGCGTGATGGCGGTCAGCGACGGGCTCAGCGCGCGACTGCAAACCGGCGTGCTGGCGTTGGAGCTCGAACTGTCGCCGACTTTCGGAACGACGCTCGGCACGAGCACCTTCGAAGTCACCGGTGGGGGGGCCGACTTCATGATCTCGCCCACGGTTTCGCTCAGCGGCCTGGCCAGTCTCGGCATCAAAGCGGTCTCCACCAGCAGCCTGGGTAAAGGAACGGTCGGGTATGTCTCTTCGCTGGGCAGCGGCCAGGCCAATTCGGTCGCCTCCGAGAACTACGCCATCGCGCAGCGGATCATCCGGGTGGCGCAAACGCTGGTTTCCGAACTGCGCGGCCGGCTGGGGGCCTTCCACAAAGATACGCTCGAGACCACCAACAACGCGCTCGCCATCACGCTGGAAAACATCACCGCCGCTGAAGCCAACATTCGCGAAACCGACTTCGCCGAAGAAACCAGCACCATGACCCGCCAGCAGATCCTGGTGCAGTCGGGAATCAACGTGCTGCGCATAGCCAACGCCCAGCCGCAGGCAGTCCTGGCTCTGCTGGGATAACGTGGGCCATCAGGGCGCTGCGAAAGGGCGATCCGTTCGCGGGTCGCCCATTTTTGTTGGGTGCGAAGGCCAGCCCCAGCGCTACAGCAGCGGGGCAAACAACCGCGCCACCCCCTCCAAGAGCTGCGACGGCAGGCGGCGCTGCCACACTTCGCGCGGCCTGATCCGGCGCGCATTGCGGCAGTGTCGCTCGATCGACGCCGAGAGCTCCTGCGTGACGCAGCGGTCATACAGCAGCGCGGTGACCTCGAAGTTCAAGCGGAAGCTGCGCACATCCATGTTCGCCGTGCCCAGCATGCACCAGCGCTCATCCACCGTGACGATCTTCGAATGCAACATGCCCGCATCGAACTCGTAAATCTCGACCCCGGCGTCGAGCAGTTCCGGGTAGAAACTGCGCCCCGCCCAGAGCACCAGCGGCGCGTCGCTGCGCGTCGGCAGCACCAGTTGCACCCGCACCCCGCGATAGCAGGCGTGGATCAGCGCCATCCGCAGCGCTGCGGAGGGTACAAAGTACGGCGTTGCGATGCGGATGCTCGAGTTGGCGGTCGATACCGCCGCGAAAACGAGTTGGCCGAGCGAACTGAAGTCCTGTTCCGGTCCGGTGGGGAGCACCTGCACAACGGAGTCGCCGGCGCACTCGGGCGCGGGGAAATATGCCTCTTCGGTCAACGACCGGCGGGTCGCGAAGACCCAGTCCTCAGCGAAGGTTTGCTGGAGAAACAGTGCCGCCGGTCCGCTCACGCGCATGTGGCTGTCGTACCATGGGCTGAGCCGTTTGAGCCGGCCCCGGTACTCATCGCCGATGTTCTGACTACCCAGGAATGCCACCCGCCCGTCGATGACGGCAATCCTGCGGTGGTTACGCAGGTGCAGGCTGAAGCGTCGCCGCGAGGGGTACAACGGCATGAAGAAGGCGACCTGGCACCCGGCCTCAGTCAGGGGTCGCGTGAAGCGCCGTGTCAGGCGCCAGCAGCCGACGGCATCAAGCAGCAGCCGGCATTCCACGCCCTGGCGCGCTTTCTGCGCTAGCAGATCGCGGAAATGCCGCCCGGTCTGGTCCGGTTGCCAGATGTAATACTCCAAGTGAATGTGTCGCCGCGCGGTGCGAATCGCCTGCTCCAGCGCGGCGTAGGTCTCGTTGGCCTCCTGGTAGATGCGCACCGCATTCCCGGATGTGGCCGGCATCTGCACCAGCCGCGATCCGATTTGCTCCACGGCGCGCAGGTCCTTGGGCAGCTCGAGCGCGAAGTCGTTTTCACGCCCGTGCGCGCGGCCCGCGGTCCGTTCCTTCAATCGTGCCATGAGGTGTGCGACGCGGCGACGGCGGCGACTGGCCTTCCGGCGAACCCGGGTCGAGTCCAGCAGCCCGTACAGGACGCTGCCCATGAACGGCAGCGTTACAATCGCAAAGATCCACGCCAGCATCGACATGGGCTCTTTGCGCCGACGCAGAACTACGGCAATGACGAACAACGCCAGCAGCCCGTGTGCGATGAAAGCCCAGATCACGTACTGCGCCATAAGGTCAGTGTTGGCGGTCGATTGCGGCGTGTCAACGCGCCCGCGCCGCGGCCCCCGCCGGCCGCGGCTCCCGGGCGGGTCGGTTTTGCGGGAGAAGGGCTGGCGTCGCTTTTCTTCAAGTATAGCTGTGAGACGCGATGTGCTGCGAATATCCATTCTGTTTGCGGTGCGCGGGCTTAGAATACGCGTATGCCATCAAGACGTCGCAAAGGACGCAAGGTCCGCGTCGACTTCCGGCAAAACCGGCAGCAACGCCGGCGGACCGATGACTGGACCCGCCGCTACCACGACGACCAGGACAAGCTCGTCGACGAACGCCTGACCGAATCCGTTCGGGCCAAAGGGGACCTCTCGCGCAAGCGCACCGTCATCGTCGACGAAGACGACATCCCCGTGGTTGACAAAGCCCTCTGGCGGTGCGGGGTCGTCACCGCCGTGCACGGGCTGGTCTGTCGCGTGGACGACGAACAGGACCGCCATTGGGATTGCACGGTTCGCGGCGTGCTGCGCACGCTGCTGATTGAGCAGCGTTCGAGCGTGACCGTCGGCGACCGCGTGTGGTTCTCCGACCACTCGAAAGCCCACGATGGCGAACCGGTCGGCGTGATCGAGCGCGTGGCCGAGCGGACCACGACGCTCTCGCGTCGCGATCGGCGCAAGCGCGAGCACGCCATCGTCGCCAACGCCGACCAGTTGTTGATCGTCACCAGTATCGCCCAGCCGGCGCTGAAGCCGCACTTGATCGACCGCTACCTGGTGGCGGCGGCCAGGGGTGACCTGCGGCCGGTGATCTGTTTCAACAAGTGCGACCTGGAGCCGGAGGCCATCGAGTTCGAGGAAGAGCCTGAGGGGGCATCGGAGCCGAACGCCGGACGCGGCGGGGGGCCTTCGATCGACGAAACCTTTGAAGAGTTTCGCGCGCTC
>JBHHZX010000342.1:0-4028 GCA_046758265.1 Phycisphaerae bacterium | reverse complement strand
CTTCGCGGGTGCCCAGCTTCAGGCTTGCCATCCCGTGCTTGGCGACATCTTCCGACTTCTCCTGATCGTTGAAGCCGAACCAGTCGTCGATGCCGGCCGGGCTCTGCCCGGAGCCGATACCCGCAGTCTCGAAGTCGCCGTTCAGGAGTTGGTTGGGGCCGCCGTCGATCGTCAATTGAGCGTCGTCCCAATAGGCCGCGCCGAGGATGTCACCGGGGCTCCACCACAACCGGCAGGTCACGCGCACCTTGGCCGTGCCCTCCGGCGCGGCGAAAGGCCCGAGCGTTGCGGGGATCCAGGTGTCGGCCGGCGAACTTGCGTTGAGCACGTAGGTTTCATCGACGCTGATGGTCCCGCCGAACAAATCGAGGAACTCGAGCACCAGCCCGGCCTGTCCACTGCCGCGCAGTTTGTCGTCGGCGGGGCTGTACAACTGTACGGCGGCGGTCACACTCTGACCGGGCGAGACGTCGGGTACCTCCTGATAGGCGCCCACGCTGGTATTGTCCATGTCTCCAAACGCCTTGAGCGAGTGCCCCGGGCCTGGCGGAACCAGGTTGTAGGCGTCGGAACGCTCAACATTCATGCCGAACTCGGTCCACTCGGCCGCGACCTGGGGATCAATCGCCCCGGGACCCTCACCGGATTCCATGCTGCCGTTTTTCACGATGTTTTGCCGGGCCATGAGTGCGGCCGGTGCGACCAGACCCGCGATCACTGCAAGCGCGGCTGCTTTTCGAAATGTCATCGGACTTCCTTCCCTAGAGATGCCCTTATTCGCCGGCCTGAGCCGATAGCCGCGGCGAACCGTTCCGTCGGGCGAGCGCGGGACGCCGCGGCCTCCCTTGAGCAGACATCACTGGTCGGCGTTCAATCCTTCCCGCGTCAACCCCCATGCCCAGAACGGTCGATTGCCGTAGGCGTCATAGTCCTTCGGCACATACCCGGGGCGTACCCCATGCGGATCCCAGTACCGTTCCCGCTCGATCCGCTCCACGTGGCAGTCCAGAAACACGAACTGGTTGGCTCCGTCGTGCCGCGGGTTCAGCGTTTCCCACACAGCGTCGCACATGACCACTGTGTAGTTCGGAAACGGGATCTGGTCGACGCGACCGCCACTGACCTGCGGAACGGGCTGCCCGCCGCTGTTCGCACCCCAGCTCCAGTCGTTGAACCAGTACTCCGTGTAGAGGACGTCGATCTTCGGTCCGGGAAAGTCGGTTGGGTCGATGTTGGGCCACCAGCCCTCTCGATAGGCTTGCAGGTACCGGTCGTCCGACTTGAACACCGTGTAGTAGCTGGCGTACTCATTCATCGACTCGTCGTAGATTTTGACGGAGTTCTCATCGCGCGCCCGGGGACAGATGAAGATCTCCAGATCCTTCAGATACGGCCAGAAATCGAAGATTTGATGGTACTGGTAGAAAGGCGCGTTCACCGGTTGCCCGTCGCCATTGATATCCGTGCCTAGGATGTAGGGCAGCCGGCCGCCCTCGTCTCCGGCATAGTAGGTGGTGGCCAGCCCGGTCTGGTGCAGGTTCGACTGACCAAGGGCGTCTCGTGCCTTATCCCGCGCCCTTTGCAGCGAAGGAAGCAATATCGCGATCAGCAGCGCGATGATCGCGACCACGACCAACAATTCAATCAACGTGAATCCGCGCCCGCGCCGGCTTCGGTCCGCGAACATTCCTGCCTTCATGGGCGTGCCGTCCTGTTCTGCTACTCGCCCTCCGCGGACCGGCGATGGGCGGCACCAACGTGTTTCCGCCGTGATGGACGGGCGAGACTCGTACCGCCCTGGCAGCCGGACACAGGTCCCTTGCGCGTGGCTATGCTTCACTTCACGCCGGCGACGGTCCGATGCGTCGCCGGAGCAACGGCTACTGCCTTCTGCGGAGCAGGGCCAAGCTTGCGAGACCCAGCAACGCCAGGCTGGCCGGCTCGGGAACGTAGTCCATATTCTGGAAGTCCATCTGACCCCAGTTCCCGGGGATCTGGTTGTTCACCAGGGGCATGAAATACCCGCCGACACGCGCGTCGTTCAGGATACCCCACAGCCCGTAAGGTGGATCCTCGTCAGGGTTGCCCTGGTCGAACGCCAGCACCGGGCTGCTGTAAGTGGTGCTATCCACATCCGTATAAAAGTACTGGATGGTCCCCGGGTCGCCCTCCGTCAGGCTGTGCGGATCGTAGACCATGCCCAAGCGGACCGTTGTGCCCTTCGTATAGGTCAGCCCTTGCGCGGCGCTGAAGTTATAGAAAGGCAGCCTTCCGCCCCAGCACGAAACCTCTCCGTCACTTGTTCTCACCATGAACACGCCGTCTACCTGCTGCGACCACCAGGGCGAGAGGTTGAGACCGCCCTCGCTATCGGCAGTCCCGGTGATGGTGACGTCCGCGTGGAACTCAAAAGCGTCGTCGTTCATGAACACCGCGTCGCTGATCCCGCCGTTCTCCGACAGCCGGAAGTTGTGGCGGTTGGCCCAACCGGTCTGATCGAGACCCTCGTCCCTCATCCACAGCAGAGACGGATAGAGGTTCCCGAAGGTGAACGTGGAATACGGAGCGTCGTTCCAGATCCGCTCGTGGACGATTGCACTGTCGATGTCGGGTGAGGCGAGCGCGCCGCCGCCGAAGGCGGCTGCCGCCAGCACCGCCATGATGAGGACTCTCCCTCGAATCCAGGCTTCTCGCTGTTTCTGGTTCATGCTATCCTCCTCCTGTTTGCGTTTCCGAGCATAAGACGTGGACATCGTACACTTCTCACGAGTCGGGGTTCGCTCTCGGACCCCGATAGCAGGGAGTATATCGCTGAAACCGGCCGCTTGCAAGCGCTTTCATAATACGCTATCGTGAATTTTGGCGAGTGCAGCCGTCGCACGCCGCCGGCGACGATGGCCCGATCGTTGCTATAAAGTGTTTAATGAAAAAAAGTTAGAAGGGCACACGGTGCGGCAACCGCTCGCACCGCGCGTTTGCTTGCGTGGAAGATCGTCCTGCGTGGGGGCAGAACCGCCTGCCGAGAGCTCATATGGCCGTCGCCTTTCCTGACCGGTTCTTGTGGGGGGCGGCTACCTCCGCATTCCAGATCGAAGGCGCTGCCGCGGACGACGGGAAGGGGCCCAGCATCTGGGATGCCTTCTGCGCGACGCCGGGAAAGACCGCTCGCGGCGACACCGGTGAGATTGCCTGCGATCACTACCATCGGTACCGCGAAGACGTTGACCTCATGCGGCAGCTCAACCTGCGCGCCTACCGGTTCAGCGTCAGTTGGCCGCGGGTCCTACCACAGGGGCGAGGCCGCGTAAGCGACCCTGGTCTTTCGTTTTACCAACGGCTGGTCGATGCCCTCTGCGAAGCGAGACTTGAGCCCTTCGTGACGCTCTACCACTGGGATCTGCCCGCGGCTCTGCAAATGGGACTGGGCGGCTGGGCGCACCCGGATCTGCCGCAAATCTTCGCCGACTATGCGGAACTGATCTTCGACCGCCTGGGCGACCGTGTGCGCTACTGGCTGACACTAAACGAACCTTGGTGCGTCGTCGACGGAGGATACTTCCAGGGATGGCATGCCCCAGGGATCAAGGATCGTGCCCTGGGTTACCGCGCCGGGCACAATCTGATCCGCGCCCATGCCTACGCCGTCGCGCGCTATCGGGCTGCGCGACATAGCAAAGGCGCGATCAGCTTCGCGCTGAACACGAATTACAGCTTTCCGGCATCGCAGGCGTCCGAAGATGTAGCCGCGGCCGAACGGTCCATGGAGAGTTTCGGCGGCTGGTTCGCCGATCCGCCGTACTGCGGCGATTATCCCGCCGTGCTGCGAGAGCGTCTGGGCGCACTCTTGCCGGAGTTCGCACCCACGGATACAGGCCTGCTGACGCGTTCGATGGACTTCATCGCGCTCAATTATTACACCAGCGAGGTGGTCCGGTACGCTCCGGGCGCCGGCCCGATGGAGGCGGAAGTCGTGCCGCAGCCGGAGGTCGCGCGAACCACTATGGGTTGGCCGATCATGCCGGAGGGCC
>JBHHZX010000341.1:0-4060 GCA_046758265.1 Phycisphaerae bacterium | reverse complement strand
CGAGAATTCCCATTTGACCAAGCTATTTGGGGGCGATGGCTGCGTGTGAGAGCAGAGGTTCCACACCGCGCACACGTTTGAAGACGGAACATAACGACGTGAAGACTAACGCAAAATGATCCCCGCAGATCGTCGGTACGGCTTTCGCATTGTTGGGGCCTGTTGGGGCGCGCGGCGGCTCATCGACTGGGCGGCTGCTTTGCGGGGGTACGCCGAGTGCCAACCGCAAGCTGAATGCGAGCGTGAATCGTATCTAAGCGCGTTCACGTTCGGCCCCGATTTCCAGGCGCATCTAGATGCGACCGGCTCGGTGGGGGGGTTTTTGGGCGTCTGCTGGTCGCCCTGGCTCTGGCTTGACGTTGACTGTCCCGGCGACTTGCAGGAGGCCACACGCGCCGCCAGAAAGCTCGCAGTGGCCATTGCGACTCGTTACCGCATGGACGATGACGACCTGCTGGTGTTCTACAGCGGCTCGAAGGGGTACCACATCGGTATCCCGACGGCGGCCTGGACGCCGGAGCCGTCGCCGGTGTTCCACCGAATCGCAGGCCGCTTCGCTACGCAACTCGCCAAGACCGCCGGCGTGGGTATCGATACCGGCGTGTATGACAAGGTGCGGCCGTTCCGCGCTCCGAATAGTCGGCATCCGAAGACCGGACTTCACAAGCGGCGGCTCTCGGTCGAGGAACTGATGCACCTACCGACCGACGCGATCTTGAAGCTCGCTGAGCGCCCCGCAGAGTTCGACATACCGGAGCCGACGTATCAGAGCCAGCAAGCCGTCGCCGACTGGCAAGCCGTGCTCGAGCACGTCAAAGCCGAAGGCGCGGCGAAGCGACGACCGCGAGCCGCCAATGGTGACGGAGCCAGCCTGAACCGGCAGACGCTCGAGTTCATCCGCGACGGCGCGCCGGTCGGGAACCGGGCTCTCCGGCTGTACAGCGCGGCGGCGAACTTGGCCGAATTCGGCTGTCCGGCTCCGTTGGCGCATGCGCTGCTGACGGAAGCGGCGCTCGACTCCGGTCTGCCGCCGAAAGAGGTGCGCCGCCAGATTGATTGCGGGCTGGCTTCGGCCTCACGCGAAGGGGGAAAGTCGTGAGCAAATCGAAGGCGCGCTATCAATGCGCCGCCGAGGTATTCGCCGGCTGGCGCGACGAGGTGCTATGCGGGACGCCGCCGACGTTGTATCCGGTTAGCGATGGCGATGGCGAGCTTGCCAGAATTGAAATTGGGCCGGGGCTGGTGACGCTGGTCGGCGGTGCGCCGGGCTCTGGCAAGACGGCCTTCACAATGCAACTCGTGGTCGATGCGTTGCGGCTGACGCCGACGCTTCGGGCAGTGTGTTGCAATGTCGAAATGACGCCGGCCGTGCTGCTGGATCGCCAACTCGCGCGGCTAAGCGGTATTGACTTGAACACGATCCGGCATCGTAAAGTCGGCACCGAGCACCCTGACCACATTGACCTGGCGATGAACACGCTGGAAACGTTCGCTGAGCGCTTGGCGTTTGTCCGACCGCCTTTCGACTTGGCGAACGTTGTCGCGACGGCGGACGCCTTTCAGGCCGACCTGATCCTGCTCGATTACATTCAGCGAATCCGACCGCCCGGTGCGCACGGCGACCGCCGCGCATCGGTCGATGCGACGATGGACTATTTGCGGCAGTTCGCTGACGCCGGCGTAGCTGTGCTGGTAGTGGCCGCTGTGGCGCGAACAAAGGACCGGAAGGGTCGTTCATCGTATGACGGCGACGGGCTGAACCTGGCGAGCTTCCGCGAATCGTCCGAACTTGAATTCGGGGCCGATGACGCCTTTATCCTCGTGCCGAACACGAAAGCCAATACCGAGTTTGTGATGCTTCGGCACCTGAAGGCGCGGTACACCGAAATGGCTGACATCGCGTTACGGTTCGATCGCTGCCGCCAGCAGTTTACGCCGGTATCGAGCGCTGAAGAGATAAAACCCGATATGGACAAGCTTCGTGCTGTGTGGAATTGTACGCCGCCAGCGGATGAAACCGACGGGGGTGTTAGAAAATGAGCGTCAAGCCGCGCATCCTCGAAGGTGCCGACGTGCTCCCGGCGCTGGAGCCGGCGGGCGGTTTGCCCCGACGAACGGCGAAGCCCTCGAAGCGCCCGAAGGGCAAGTGCGGTGCTGGACGGTTTGGCGTGCTCAACGCGTTTGTGGACGTGACGCTGCGCGAACTCGACAGGACGGCGGCAGCGGTGTGGTTGGTTCTGTTCCGTGATACCAAGCCCAACGGGCTGGCGTGCACGTCACAAACGGACATAGCGCGGCGGGCGGGTGTGAGCGTGAGAACCGTTTACCGGGCGCTGCGCCGGCTTGTGCGACTCGGGTTGCTGGTTGTGGTCCGCAAGGGGCGGCTTAACGTGGGGGCGTCGGTGTATCGACTCCGGGCAACGGCTGACGGACAATGCGCGGGACGGGGTGAACTGATATGAGGCGCCGCTCGCGGACACGACGGGGGCTGAAGTGGGCCGGTCTGACGCTATGCGTCCCGCTCACGCTCGCCTACGTTCTTTCCGCCGGCTACCGCTTTGAGTGGACGCAGCTCGACGGCGGGCACAAGATCGACCGCGTTCCTGTGGTATCGTGACCGTCGTCCTCCACCCGGTCACTGCCAACGCTGCGGCTATGATCTGACGGGCAACGTCAGCGGGCGATGCCCGGAGTGCGGCACGGCGTTCAAAAACGGCGTTCCATCCGGGCACCCGTAACCGGTTTCGTTACCGGTCACCAGTGACCGGCTGCTTACCGGTCATCCGTGACAAAAACTACGGACACCGGTGACCGGTATCCCAGAAAGGGACCAGAATGCGGCGTCCCCGCTTAACGCGGGACGCCGCAAGAACAGAAAAACTTGACACCGTCAACAAAGTGCGCGATAATTGACAACATGGCAGCGAGAAAGAAACAACAAGCCACCGTATCGAACACGCTTCGGGCAGCGATCCGCGAGTGCGGCAAGTCGTTGCTCGAAATCCAGCGTGACACCGGCGTGCAACGCGCTTCGCTGAGTCGGTTTGTTCGCCAGGAGCGGCACTTGCGGTCTGACGCCGTAGACAAGCTCGCCAGCTACTTCGGGCTGGCGCTGGGGCGGGCGAAGCGGCGATGACAGACATGGACCTGCTGTTGCGAACATACTTGGCGGGGAGGGACGTGCCGTGTCCGATGTCCGCGTACAACCTCCGCGACCTGACGAGCGCACGCCGCCCGCAGTGTGGCGAGGTCGTTGAGCTACACGTCGGCTTAGCCGAGCCGAAGATGGGCGCCTGGATAACCGGTCTTGTGGGTCTCTCGGCCGGACTAGGGTTCAGCGTGATCTTGTTGTCGCTTCTGGTCTGCTTCGGTGCTTCTGGTAGGGAGCTGATTGACGAGTTCTGGCCGCTCTGGGGTGGCATCATGATTCAAGGTCCGTTGCTCGCAGCGTGGATACGAGAGGCGTCCTGGATGCGTTGGTGCCCAGCGCCCGGGCGACGAATCGCGGCTGTCGAGTGCTGGGCGTCAGCGGCTTTCGTTGCCGCGCTGTTTGCGTACGTACTGACATAGAGGTGCATCATGGCAACCGTTTACCGAAAGACTGTAACCAAGCCGCTGCCCGATGGGGCTGAGCTTTTCATCCGCAAGGGCCAGCGATTCGCACGCTGGAAGACCGCCAAGGCCAAGACCCGCACCGCTCCCGTGACGACCGGGAAAAATGGCTCCGACCGGATCGTGGTCGAAGCACGGACGTTCACAGCCAAGTACCGTGACGGCTCCGGCGTCGTGCGGGAGGTTTCCACCGGTTGCCGGGACGAAACCGCCGCCCGTGCGGTGCTCGCCGAGCTCGAACGCCGGGCCGAACTGGTCAAAGCGGGAGTGATGACGGACACTGAAGAAACTGTCGCAAATCATCAGCGGTTGCCGGTCGAAAAGCACCTCGCCGATTACGAGCAGTTCAAGCTAAACCAGGTGCGATCGAACCGGTGCAAGAGCATACAGCACGCTGCCACGGCCGTGTCGCGCGCCCGGAAGATTCTTGACGGCTGCGGGTTCATCT
>JBHHZX010000340.1:0-4083 GCA_046758265.1 Phycisphaerae bacterium | reverse complement strand
CGCGGTGTGGCTACGCGAAATACGCGGCTGCTCTCTGGAACAGCGCCAGGCCGTCGCCGGTTTCGCGCGCCGGCTGCGAGGTCCAGCACGGGTGCTGGGGCCAGGTGACGAAGCGTGCCGGGTGCGGCATCAGACCCACCACGCGGCCGGTCGGGTCGCACAGGCCGGCGATGTCGGCGTCGCTGCGGTTCGGGTTGTGCGGGACTTCGCGACCCGCCGGGGACTTGCCCGCGCTGGGAAGGAAAAGGGGACATTCTGATTTTCCACCGGCTGGGCGCCCGTTTCCCGCCTGTTTAGCCAGAGAATCAGAATGTCCCCTTTTCCGGTCCGTTGCCGTGCCGGCCTGCGTGCCCGCCGGAACGTAGGATATCGCATTCTGACCCGAATCAATCACACGTTCGAGGCTTTCACGGTCGGCGAAGACCACCCGACCCTCGGCGTGGGCGATCGGCATTTCATAGGTTCGCCCCGGCTCGGTGAAGACGCAGGGCGAGTCGCCGGCGCGCAGCCTCACCCAACGATCCTGAAAGCCGGCTGGCTCGTTGTAGGTGACCGTGCAGACCGCCCGGCGACCGACCGACGACGCTTCGCCTTCGATTTCGTGCGGATACGGCAGCAGGCCCGCCTTGACGAGGATCTGGAAGCCGTTGCAGATACCGAGCACGAGCTTGCCCGCCTCGATGAAGGTCCGCAACTGGTCGAGCAGGTGCCGCCGGAGCTGAGCGGCAAAAATGCGACCGGCAGCAATGTCGTCGCCGTAGCTGAACCCACCCGGCAGCGTGACGATCTGGTACGCATCGAGCATGCGCGGCTGCTCGATCAGCCGTCGCAGGTGGATCCGCTCGGCGCGGGCCCCGGCCAGTTCCCAGGCATGCTGGGTTTCCAGGTCGCAGTTCGTGCCGGCAGCCCGCAGAATAAGGACGCGTATCGGGGTCATGCGCTCCAATGGTCGTCTCTGCAAACCACTGCTCGGAACTGAGCATATACTCAATCATGCGGGGAATCCAACCAGACGGCCAGGTACCGCCGCGCGTCCGCGGGGTTTTCAGAAATCGAACGCCCGGCGCGCTTGAATCGCCGACGATCTCCCCGAACAATGCTGGCTTGAGCGACTATGAGGGTTGGCGGAGCTTGCCAATGAGAATCTGGTTGATCGTCGGGTTATTGTTGGGTCAGATCGCCGCTTTGGGGCAGGAAGCGGACGAGCCCGACCAGCAGCCGCAACAATCGTACCGTGACCGGATGCGCGCCTTGCGGGAGAAGGCGCTGCGGCTGATTCGCGCCACGGAGGAGCTGGGCAACTGGGACGAGCACTACGAATACATGCTCGATGCCACCGAACGTGTCTTTGAGCGCAACAACTGGAACAGCGAGAGCGATCTTTTCTCGCTCGAGATGGTTCGCGAGGTCGGCCAGATCCCACCCTGGAACACGTGGGCGCGGCTCGACAAGGCGCTCGAAATGGTCGGCGACCGCTACCTGCTCGACGAGGGGCAGATGGCCTCACTGCAAGGCCACGCCATCAAGCTAAATGTGGACCTCTTTACGCGACACTCCGACCGCATCATGCAGTACGCGGTGGAAGCCGTGCAGACGCGGGCAGCGGGCGAACCGTTCACACCTGAACAGGTGGCGCGCTGGACGAAACTGGCCGAACCCGTCTTCGAAGATGCCCGAAAGAGCGTGAACGCGATGGCAGAAGACTTCATGGAGGAGTTGGACCCTGAACAGCGTGAGTTGGTCCAGCGCGACCTTGGCGCCGCCAACCGCCGCATGTCGGACATCGAACGCCTGGGACAGAAATGGAAGCGGGGGGAGTGGGACCCGCATGACTGGGGCATGGAGGACGACCCGATCCAGAACCGCTGGGCGCGTGGACCCGAATCGCCGGCGACCGGTGAGGCGGAAGCTCCTCCCGAGTCGCCACCGGCGCGTGCTGCGCCGCAGCCGGCGGGTGTCGCGGAGGCAAACGCCCGCCCGCGCGAGCGCGCGGCGCCGGTACAGGCGCCAAAGGCTGACGATCCATGGGCGAAGTACGTCCGGGCGTTTATCCGGAAGTACCATCTGAACGACGAGCAGCAGCAGCGAGCCTGGCTCGTCTATCGTGACACCAAAGAGCGCGACAAGGTTTTTGAGAGGCGCCACGAGCGGCGGATAAAAGCGCTCCGCGCCAAGGCCGGCGATTCGAATGATGATAGGAGCCAGGCAGTGCTCCGTGAACAAAACGAGAAACGCCGGAGCGAGTCGGAGCGGTTGTTCAGTCTGTTGAAGCGGCGGCTCGAGCGGCTGCCGACGCGCGCCCAGCGAAAGAACGCCGAGCCGGGGGACATCAACGCTCCCGATTCGTCGCCAAACAAAACGAGTGGGCCGAAGAAGAAGCCGTAGAAGCTGTGTCGCAACTTGTGGCACCGGCCTGTGGCTCGTGTTCTACCGGCCGGCCGCCGGTGCCACGTGGGTCATACACCTGCGTCTAGCGGTTTGGCGGGGTTCGCCGGATTTGCTAGACGATAAGCAGAAGCAGTGAACGGCACCCGCATGCCGATCCTTGTCATTCCGAGCGAAGCGAGGAATCCGGCCATGCGCCGTTTCACGGCAAGCGCACGAGTTCTGACGCTCCCACTGTGGTCGCTCGGCCTGCTGATGGGCTTCGCGAGTATGGCGGGCCTGCCGATCGGCTGTGCACAGTCGCGCGGTGTCGCAGCTGCGTGCCTGATCGCAGAAGCGGATTGGCCCGCGCGCATCACGGACGGGCTGGACCAGCTTGCGGCCAATCTGCCGAGTTATCCGGGGCCCGATCAACTCACCCGTTCGCGCGCCGACGACCCAGGGCAGGAGGCCGAGAACGAAGAACTCAGGGTTCCGGTCGTTCGCGGCGTAGTGCGCGGGCTGGGCATCGTTCTGGAGCTCGAGCGCGTCCAATCGGACGAGGCCGCGCGTTCGCCGGGCGAAACGGAGCTGGCATTCGTTTCCTTCTCACCGTTAGCGCGAGACGGAAACCGCGTTGAGCGCCAGAAGACTCGGCTGCCTGAAAAGATCGGGCCGAGCGACCTGGACGCCCGCGTTTACTGGCGTCTGTACGAACCGAAAGGCCAGCGGCTGCGCGGGCTGGTCGTGCATTTGGGCGGCAACAAATACGTGCGGCGCGCCTTGCTGGCACGCGGTTGGGCCGTTCTCAGCTCGTCCGGTACCGGGCGCTTTTTCCAACGCCGCGCATCGCGGCAGACTTTCGAAATCGAGCGTGGTGAGGATATCCAGGAAGTGGCGGCACAAGTCGCGGCCGTCATCGACGACGAATTGGCGGACTGGCCCTATTCGCTGGAAGCGGTGCTGGCGTACCTGGCCGAATACCGCCCAAACCTGCCGCAAGAGTCGTTGGTCGTAATGGGGTTCAGCATTGGAGCGCTCGGGCTGCCCACGGTCGCGGCGCGGATGCCCGACCGCTTTCAGGCGGCGGTCATCGTCGCCGGCGGCGCCAATCTGCTCGAAATCTCGCAGCGGAGCCGCAAACCCGACGCCGGAATTGAACTGCGGTGGAAGGGTACCGAGCCTACACGGGAAGACTGGCAGCAACTCTACGCGGGGTACCTGCAACACGCCAAGCTGGACCCCTATCACACCGCCGCCGCCCTGACCGGAATACCGGTACTGGTCTGTCACGCCCATTTCGATCAGGTCGTGCCCGCTGCAACGGGTGAATTGCTGTATGCGCGGCTTGGGAGGCCAGAGCGCTTCGCGTTCCCGGTCGGCCACAAGCAGTTGCTGCGTATCGTGATGCGCCTGGAAGCCCGCCGTATTGCCGAGTGGACCGAAACGGCTCTCTCCAGACAGCCGACGCCGGGGGAGGAGGATCCGGCCAGGTGACTCGCTCGGCCGCCGCAGATGCAAGGCACTCCGCTGCGCGTAGCCCCCGCGGCGTTGTGTAGGGCCGGCAGATTTTTCGCCGATCGCTTGCCCGGCGTGTCGGGAATGCTAGTATCGAAGCGTCGTGCCCGACGCGACCGGCAAACAGCGCAGGCCTCGCTAGCTCAGTTGGCAGAGCAGCTGACTCTTAATCAGCGGGTCCGGGGTTCGAGTCCCTGGCGG
>JBHHZX010000339.1:0-4135 GCA_046758265.1 Phycisphaerae bacterium | reverse complement strand
TGTGAGCACACTGACGAAAGTATTTGTGGTTCTAACTTCCGTGCTTTGTATTGCGCTGTCGTGCATGTTCATTGCGGTCGCCGCGCAATTTGACAACTGGAAGGAGTTGGCCCTGGACTACCAGCAGGCGCGCGATTCCGCCGTCACGCAGGAGCAAAGCACCGCCGCCAGCATGCAGGCTGCGCTGGCGCTCAAGGATGAAGCCTTGGCAGCCGAGTCGCGCGGACGGCGAGAGGCCCTCGACGAAGTCCAGGAGTTGAAGGACGAGAACGCCAAGCTTCAGAGCGAGCTGTCGCAGGTCAAGAACGAGCGACTGGCGTTCGAGGCCGGCCGGACCAAGTTGCAGGAAATCCTCGACGTCACCACCGGTGAGCTCAAGGCGCTGCAGAAGCAAAACCAGACATTGCTTTCCCAGAATCTTGACCTGCAGTCACGCAATGCCCGGCAGAACAGCCGGATACTGGAGCTCACGACGAACGTGACCGTCCTGCAAGACCAGATTCGCAACATCCAGGAAAAGCTGTACGCCTGTGAGCAACAGAATGTGGAACTTGAACGCCGGGCCGGCGCCGTCACGGCTCGCGCGTTGCCGGAGAGCCCGCCCGGCGCGCGCGCCGTCACGCCGACGGTCGCCGGTGAGATCCGCGGCGAAATCCTTCAAGTGGAGGGCATCTACGCCGAGATCAACGTGGGCGAAAGTTCCGGCGTGGTGGCAGGGATGACGTTCATGGTCTACCGCGAAGGCGGCGCGTACCTGGGCGATCTGATCATCGAACGGGTGCGGCCGAACCAGGCCGGCGGAAAGCTGACCACACTCGTCGAGGGCGAGGTCCGTAAGGGAGACTCGGTCGTCTACGGAATGAAATGAGCGCAGCGGGGAACACGCAGGTTCGACCATGGCACAGATAAGTACGCCGGGTTCCGGAGTATCGCGGCCGAGTGCGGAGAACGACGTTTACACGGTGTTGGTCGTGGTGGCCTTTCTGTTCGTGTTGACCGCCACGATCTACGTGGGCTATCGGGCCCAGACGTTGTTCGACACGCTGCTGCCCCCCGGCGGCAGCTAAGCGCAGCAGCGTACCGCAGCGTCCGGCCGGTCGCACAGAACAAGGATACGCGGATCTGTAGACGAAGTTGTGCAAATCGAAATCGGGGTGAGCTGCGGCGAGATGCACCCATGGACGGGAGCCGATCGTGTTTTTACGTCGCCTGACGGGACTGTTCAGTGTTGACATGGGTATCGACCTGGGTACCTGCAATACCCTGGTCTGCGTGAAGGGCGAAGGGATCGTCCTGAACGAGCCCTCGGTCGTGGCCGTCCGAAAAGGGACGAATCAAGTTCTCGATACCGCCAACGGCAAGGCCGTCGGGCTCGTCGCCAAAGAGATGCTCGGCCGCACGCCCGGGAGTATTTCGGCCATCCGTCCGCTGAAAGACGGTGTCATCGCGGACTTCGACATCACCGAGGCCATGTTGGGCTACTTCATCCGTAAGGTGCATGGCAACCGCAGCCTGGCCCACCCGCGGGTCGTGATTTCGATTCCCTCCGGCATCACCGCTGTCGAGAAGCGGGCCGTCTTCAACTCCGCCGAGCGCGCCGGCGCGCGGCGGGTCTGGCTGGTCCCCGAGCCGAAGGCGGCTGCGATCGGCGCCAAACTCCCGATCTTCGAACCCACCGCGTCGATGATCGTGGACGTTGGCGGCGGGACGACTGAAGTCGCGGTGATGACGCTCGCCGACATCGCGATCTGCACCACGCTGCGTGTCGCTGGTGACGACATGGACGAGGCGATCATCAGCTATATGAAGCGTACGTATAACCTGCTGATCGGCCCGCAGACGGCAGAAAAGATCAAAATCGAAATCGGGTCGGCCGCCCCGCAGGAGGAAGACGCGGCCGTGGAGGTTAAGGGCCGGGACATGATCAGCGGCCTGCCTCGCCGGGCGCTGATCAAGGCGGCGGAGGTGCGTGAGGCGTTGAAGGAGCCGGTCGGCCAGATTGTGGACGCGGTCCTGCAAACGCTCGAACACATCGAGCCCGAGCTGGCCGCCGATCTGGTGGATAATGGGCTTCACGCGGTCGGGGGCGGCGCGTTGCTGCGCGGCTTGGATCAGGTGATCAGCAAAGCGACCGGTCTGGACGTCAGGGTCGTAGATGATCCGCTGACCTGCGTCGCTCGCGGCACAAGTGAGTACCTCGACTACCTCGACGAGTGGCAAGAGACGCTTGAATCGGATGAGGACGAGTTCTAGCGGGCCGTCGAGGAACCGTAGCGCCGGACCAGCGAAATGGGGACCGGGAGCCAACTACGAAGCCCTTTCTGCTCGTGCAGCCGGCGCCACGCCGCGCAAGCCAGCGAAGGCGTTTGCCCATGGCACTTTAGACCCGCGCCCCGCCACGGCCTTGACGAGGCCGACAAGTGGCGGTGTGCTTCGCTGTTGCGATGAGATCAAGCCTGCGGCGACCCTCGAAACCCACCGCTTTCGCGATCCTAATGGTTGGGGCCGCGCTGCTGGCGTTATTGCCGGCGCGGTGGACGGGCTGCAGCGACGGTCTGATGCAACCGGTGAGCCCGCTCGCGTGGGTATTTTCGCGTGCCACCCGCCAGACGCGCCAGACGGTCGAGAGCTTGACCCGCCCGGCCCCGACGCGCGAAGAACTTGAGCAACTGCGCCACTATAACCAGCGTCTGACGCTGCAAGTGGGACAACAACAACTGCTGATCGCGGAGATGGAACGGCAGTTGGCCGACCTTTCGGGTTTGCGGGACCAACTAGGTGATCTGCGCGCCAAGATCATCTTCGCCGCGGTCGTCGGGGGAGACACCTCGCCGCGGCGCGAGACGATCACCATCTCCAAGGGTCGCCGGCAAGGGATCGAACGTGGGGACTGGGTAGCGGCCGGCATGCCGGAGGCAGAGCGTGACCCTGTGGCCACCGGCCGCGATCTGCTGCTGCGGCAATGGCTGATCGGGCGCGTGACCGAGGTCCAGCCGTACGTGAGCCGCGTTCAACTGGCCACCGATCCGGATTTCGGCACAGAGCGCGCGTGGGCGGCGAAAACGCTGATGGACAATACCTGGCAGGTCGCGGGCAGGCCGTGTGGGCTGGAAGGATTCGGCGACGGCAGCATGCGTATCCGCCAAGCCTCTGAAGACTACCTGGCGACCGGGTATACCATCGTGGTGGTCCCGCTGGCCGACCCGCAGCCGATGGCGCTGGCCATCGGTCGCATCATCGCGTCAGAGATGCTGGAAACCGGGTTGCATTACGACCTGGAGGTCGAGCCTTGGGGTGATCCGCAGGCTCTCTCGCATGTTTACGTGATTTCCTTGTCGCGCTGAGGGGCCGACGCGGGCACCGGATCGGGCTCGGGCGGTGATTCGGCAGATGGCGCACGAACCCGGTTGGCGCCGGGAATAGTTGAAGATTTCAGGCTTTTGGCGGGCCCGGCCTTGACGCTGTAGGGCACGGGGTTATCCTGGGAGGTCTTGGCGCTTTTACCCGAGAGCGCCGGAGGTCTATATGCTGAGGATAGGTAGACAGCCGGATGGCCGGTGAGCGAATTCGAATTCGGATGGAGGCTTACGATCACCGGGCCCTCGACGCCTCGGCCCACGAGATTGTCGAGCAGGCCAAGCGCACCGCGGCGAAGGTTCGCGGGCCGGTGCCGCTGCCGACGCGTATCGAGCGCTACACGGTCCTGCGTTCGCCGCACATAGACAAAAAGTCCCGCGAGCAGTTCGAGATGCGCACCCACAAACGGGTGATCGACATTTTCGAGCCCACGGCCCGCACCGTCGAGGCGCTGAATCGCCTCGTGGTTCCGGCGGGCGTATTCGTCAAGATTAAGGCGTAGAGCGGTTTTCCGCTGGCAGCCTTTTCCGGCAACAACGGTCGGGCGAGAAGCCCTGCTCTCGCCGTACCGCAGGAGTGCCGCAACATGGTTCCGGCCATATTGGGAAGAAAAGTCGGGATGACGCAGATCTTCGACCCGACGGGTGCGCGCATCCCGGTGACCCTCATAGAAGCCGGTCCGTGCGTGATCCTGCAGGTCAAGTCAACCAATTCGAAGGACAAGTACCACGCGGTGCAGCTCGGCTTTGACGACGTCAAGCCGCACCGCTCGACGATG
>JBHHZX010000338.1:0-4169 GCA_046758265.1 Phycisphaerae bacterium | reverse complement strand
GAGAGCAAAGCCGTCAGGCTCTTGATCGGTACGATCGACGTCCGCAAGCTCGAAGCCCTGGCCAAGCTCGAGGCCGTAATCCGCGTGACGTCGGTCAAAGGGTAGGGACTCGGCGGCCACGCGAGGGCGCGGGCCGCTACTGCACACGCGAGGGCGCGGCTGGGTGCCACGGGCAGCTCGCCCGCCCGTGTGGTCTCGAGCAGGCACACCGGCAGCAGGCTGCCAGTGGCACCCCGCCTCACTTCTTCGGCCGCTTGTAGAACGGCAACGGCACCACCTTGCCCGGCAGCGTGGCACTTCCCAGATCGATTTCGACCACCGTGCCAACCTCCGACAGCCTCGGCGGTACGAAGCCCATTGCGATGACTTTGCCGAGCGTCGGGCTGGTAATGCCGCTGGTGACGAAGCCGACCTGCTCGCCGTTGCTGACAATCCGCGCGCCCTGGCGTGGTGTGCGCTTGCTGTCGACCTCGAAGCCCACCAGCATCTTGCTTGGGCCGTTCTCTTGGATCTTCTGCAATGGCGCCTTGCCGATGAAATCCTTGTCGAGGTGTACACACCAGCCCAGGCCGGCGCTGATCGGGTCCCACTCCTCACTAAGCTCATGCCCGTAGAGCGGCATGCCAGCCTCCATGCGGAGCGTGTCGCGGGCGCCCAGGCCGGCGGGCTTGACCGGCCTCCGCATCGCGGCCGATTGCGTGATCAGCATGTTGAGCGCGGTGGGCGCCAGGTGGGCCGGCAGAATGATCTCGACGCCGTCCTCGCCGGTGTAGCCGCTGCGGGCGACGTAATAGTCGGCGCCGTAGACCTCGCCGGTCTTGAAGTGGTAGCGCTTCAGGTCGCTCAGGTCGAATGGCAGGAGCCTTTCCATGGTCGCCGTTGCCGCGGGTCCCTGGATGGCGACCATCGCCGTTTCCATCGTTTTGTCTTCGAAGGCGACATCGAAGCCGGACTTTTGCTGTTCCCACCAGCCGAGCAGCTTTTCGCGGTTAGAGGCGTTGCAGACGACGAGGAAGCGGTCTTCGAGGCGCGAGACGATGACGTCGTCGAGGATCCCGCCATCGTCACGACACATGTGGCTGTAGCGGCACTGGCCGACCTGCATGCCGCCGATCGTGCGGGTGTTGAGTCGTTCGAGCAAGTCCGCCGCTCCGGCCCCGCGAAAGTCGATCCGGCCCATGTGCGAGACGTCGAAGAACGAGGCGTGCTGACGGGTGTAGTGGTGCTCCTTGATCAGTCCCTCGTAATAGACAGGCATCTCCCACCCGGCGAACCCGACCAGCCTGGCACCGGCGTCACGATGGAAATTGATCAGCGGCGTATGCAGCACCGGTATTTCCTCGGTTCATGAGCGACGGCAAATCGGCTTGCTCGTTTAAGAGCGGTAATATAGCATCAATCGTACGCCGGAACCACTCGACGCTACGACGTGATCGCTGGTGCCAGAAACGTGCAGGGTGGGCAGTAAGGCTGTCAAGCCAGCGCAAGAACCGGGGTCGGCCGACATAGCCTCACTGCCCACCCTACGGCTGCCGCACTTGGCCATACGGATCGGCGATCCACGGACGTTTCATCCGTTGCAGTCCTTGAGCCCTTAGGTCGCTGTAACTCGCGAGTCCGAGGCGCTGGCGCTGGATCGCCGCTTTGAATGCCGGACTGCACAGCAGGTCCGTCATCGCCTGACGATGCGCAGCCATCGGCGTGACGCCCGTCGGATTGAGATCGGTCATGGCCGCCATCTCCGGCGTGTTCATGCCGGGGTGGGCGACGAAGAGGTACAGCTTCGGCTCGTTCATCCCCTTGATGATCTTGATCGCCTCGGCCAGCTTCTGCTCTGGGGGCACGCGGTAGACGTTCGGCGCATACGTTTCGCCGAAGTACTGCGAGATGCCGAGTCCGTACTCGCGGGCCAGCTTTTCGACCACCTCCTGAAACTCCCGCGTGGACATCGCCGTGCCCATGTGGTAGTCGACGTACGAGATCTTCAGCCCCTTGCGCAGGGCCAGGTCGATCTGCGCCCGCAGCTCCTTCTCCACCTCCTCGACCTTCGGATTGTGCGCCATGAATTCACGTCGTGAGCCGAAGAACTTGCCGTTCTCGTCCACCAACGACGGCACCTTGCTGTGCGGTAGCACGGGTCCCCAGCGATACTCCCGCCACTCGGCGTTCAGCGTCAGGTGAACCCCCACGCCGACCTCCGGATGGCCGTGCAGGATTTCCACAGCCTCGTCCAGCCACGGCGTGCTCACGATCACCGAGACCGACGTGCAAACGCCTTCATCCAGAATCTGCTTGAGCGCCATGTTGGCTGCGTGGCAGAAGCCAAGGTCATCCAGACGGATGATCAATCGAGCTTGCGGCGCGGAAGATCCATCCTGCTCGGCCTTAGCACGGGCCGTCGCCCCGTCCTCGGTCGCGGCGGCGAGACCGCACATCAACAACGATACGGCGATCGCCAATCCGAACACTCTCATGGTTGGATCTCCTGAGCGGAACCGGCTGCAATTATCCGGCAGCCGGGGGCGCACTGACAAGCCACAGCATTCGCGCCAGCTAGCTTCTCGCCGGGCTTTTCGAATGCCTGCTTGATGACGTCGGCGGACACCACGTGGGAGTAAGCGCGCCACGCGCGTATGTGCAGAGACCCCTCGCTCGCGCGCGGGGTTCAGATACTACGGCCGGTGCAGGGCCCGGCCGCTACATAGCCCCACGCTTGCGCTCGGGGCTCGGATTGGCTATAGTACCCCGACCATGAGCGACCAGATTGCCGACCGGAAAGCCAAGCTCGAGAGGATCCGCGCCCTGGGCGTGGACCCTTACGGTGGACGGTTCACCGGCGTCGTGCGCAACGCCGACATCCGCGCCGATGCCGAGAAGCTGAACCTCGAAGCCGGGCAGGTCTCCGAGGAGGAGCGGGCGACATTCAAGGCTGCCGGGCGGGTTGTGCTGCACCGCGACATCGGCAGCCTGATCTTCATGACCGTCCGCGACTGGACCGGCGACATCCAGTACGGCTTGAGCAAAAAGATGGTGCGGGCTGCTGAGGGGGGAACACGGAACGGGGAACGGGGAACGGGGAACGGGGAACGGGGAACAGGGGGCGCGGACGCGTCGACGAGCTGGAAGCTCGCCAAGCTGCTCGACCTGGGCGACATCGTCGGGGCCGAAGGGCGCCTCGGCCGCACCAAGACCGGCGAGCTGACGCTGTGGGTCACGAAGCTGACGATGCTGAGCAAGGCGCTGCGACCGCCGCCGGAGAAGCGGCTTGGCCTGACCGACGTCGAGGCCCGCTATCGTCGGCGGCACGTCGATCTCTACAGCAACCCGGATTCGCAGCAGATCTTCCGACAGCGGGCGAAGATCATCGACTACGCCCGCGCCGTCCTGCGCGCCCGCGGCTTCATCGAGGTCGACACGCCCGTGTTGCAGCCGATTTACGGCGGGGCGGCGGCGCGGCCGTTTCTGACACACCATAACACGCTGGACATGGACCTGTATCTGCGGATTTCACCCGAGCTGTACCTGAAACGCTGCCTGATCGGCGGGTTGGAGCGGGTGTTCGAGTTCTCGCGCTGCTTCCGCAACGAGGGCATCAGCCCCCGCCACAACCCCGAATTCACCATGCTCGAGTTCTACCAGGCCTACGCCGACTACCACGACATGATGGACATTTGCGAGGCGATCATCGGCGGGGCCGCCCGCGACGTGCTCGGCTCGACGAAGATCGAGTTCGGCAAGGTCGAGATCGACTACACGACGCCTTGGCCGCGGCTCAAGTACGCCGAGCTGTTCCGCAAGCACGTCGGCCTCGCGATCGACGACATCGCGGCGATCCGCGAGCGGGCTCGGGCTCTGCAATCTCGAATCCCGGATTTCAGATCGGAGGTGCAGCTCGACGACGTGGTGGTGGTCCACACGCTGTTTGAGCACTACGTGGAGGACAAGCTGGTCAACCCGACGTTCGTGCTCGATTGGCCGGCGCCGATCTGCCCGCTGACCAAGCGACACCCGGACGATCCGAACGTCGCCCTGCGCTTCGAGCTGTTCATCAACGGCATGGAGATCGGCAACGCCTACAGCGAGCTGAACGACCCGGCGGTGCAGCGCGAAACGCTGAGCAAGCGACTCCGCGGCGACGAAGACGGGACGATGGCGGTCATGGACGAGGA
>JBHHZX010000337.1:0-4191 GCA_046758265.1 Phycisphaerae bacterium | reverse complement strand
GGATTACCGCGCCGGCCTCGAAGCCGAGCAACGCCAGTGGCTGCCTGTCGCCAACGAATACCTCGATGGCCCCTACCGGGAGCGCTTCGCCGCGATCGCGAAAACCCACGGCGGCACCGAAGAACCCACGACCCAACCGGCCTCACAGCCTGCCAGTCAGCCAAGCTCGCAACCGACCACTCAGTCGACATCGCAGCCAGTGAGCCGACCCGCCTCGTCGCCGACAACGCCGCCGGACTCACAGCCTGTATCTCGTCCAGCCTTTGAAACACCTGCCGGTGCAGCCGCAACCATGCCCGCGGGCGGAGCCACCAGCATGCCCGCCACGCCGGCGTGGCAGGATCTTTACAAGGCGCAGCTATTGTGGGACGAGGCGATGGCCGAAGCGATTGCGAACTTCCGCGATCGGTTCCCCCGCCACCGCGTATTGCTGATTGTCGGCAGCTTTCATGTCGCCCACCAAGGCGGAACCGCGCTCAAGCTGCAACGACGCCACCCGCACGACAAACTTCTCACAATCGTCTACCGAGCAAACCCCGACGGCCAATTTGCCTTTCGCGAGGAAGATCGTCACGCCGGCGACATCGTCGTGTACGGCCTTACGCCGCCGAAGCCCAAGAAAGAAACCACGCCTACGCCGCCCGCAGAAACACAGCCGACGACCGCGCCGGCGCCCATGCCCGCGTCCACACCGGCGTAGGCGCCAGCGATGATGCCCACGGCGGTACCGAGGACGGCGCCCGCGCCTTCCTCGGCCCCGACGACAAGCTCCGCCCCGACAGGCACCGCGCCCGCTGCTTTGAGCTTGTCCTTGCCCGTATCTCTACAAGTGCGAGGCTGGGCAATGGTAATGGTTACGAGGCGTCGAAAGCCACCGTCCGTTCGAGGGGGAGCTTATTCCGGGCGCGTGTCAACGGCGGTCTCGGGCCGAACAACGCATACGCGACAGAGCACACCGCGCCTGGGGGATCCGTCGTCCTGAAATGTACGTGAGGACAGTCGCGAGCGAGGGCATGCCGCCCGGCCAGTGCGCTCAAGGGACGAACCGCCGTACAAAGGCATCCTTTTCGACCTCGCTCATGCGCGCCCAGCCGCCCTTGTAGGCGGAGCTGTTCTTGCAGCAGAACGCCACGACGTATCCCTTATAGACCGTCGTTGGTGAGTTGTCCCCGATCGGTTTGCCGGTCATGGGGTCAACGGTGTTGATCGGCACTCGGCTACCAGGTGGAGCGGGTGGGAGGCCGGCGGAAGCAGAGGTAGAGTTGACCGGGCCACCGTCAGCGGGGACGGTCGCGTTAGCGCCGTCACGCAGGATCGGACCCCACAACAGCGCTGCCCCAATCGCCAGTACGCCTAAGCCGAGGCCGATCTTGATGGGTGTAAAGAGGCTTTTCCCCGAATTCCGCGCTGGAACCACTTTCGCAGGCCGGTTTCGCCGCGGCGCGGCGTCTTTCTGCGGTCTGCTTTTTGCAGGGCGTTTCCTGCTCATGACCCGTACCTGCCAGAATTGCACCAGGAAGCTGCTGCCCACCCCGCGCCCGATTCAAAGGCGGAACATATTTAGTTTACCGTCTCGGCCGTCGCGAATCAACGACCAAGCGGGGCAAACCGCGGCAACGCCGCAACGCGTGCATGACAGAATCGGCGGGTGTGGGGTAGGATTTGGGCAGGGATGTTGGGTTTCGTTTTGGTGGCTTCACGGAGGGAGCCGGTCATGTCTGCTTTGACGACGCGAGCGCGGGCGCGGGTGCAGAAGGTGTTTTCGGCGGCGTTGGATCGTGTGATTGCGCCGGATGAGGCGGTGCCTCTGAAGGGGCCGGTGTTTTTGGATTTTGAGGATCAGGTGGAGGCATTGGCCCGGGCGGTTTTGCCGACGCTGCTCGAAGAGCGGGCGGCGTTGGAAGGCAATGCGCTGGTGGAAACGCCCGGGCGTCGTCCGCACTGCGGCTCGCGGCGGGTTTATTTCAAGAAGGAGATGACCCAGCCGGAGGTTCGCTCGCCGCACGGGCCGGTGGTGCTGCGCAAGCAGCACGCCCGTTGTCGCGCCTGCGGCCAGTCGTTTTTCCCCTCAGGATCGTGACTGGGCGTTGCCGGCCGAGGTTCCGCTGACGCCTTGGGCGGCCCGGCGAGTGGCTCGGGAGGGAGTGTTGCAGTCGTTCGAACGCGGCGCCGCGGCGCCGGGTGAGCGTTGGGGCGTGGACTTGGATGCCAAGCAACTCCAACGCTGGTTGGAGGCCTTGGGACGCAGCGTGGTGCAGGTCCGCCAGGAGGAAGTCCGGGCCTTTGAGCAGGGTCGTCGTCCGGCGTCGCCGGACCTCCTGTGGCGATTCCAGCAGGAAGCCCAGGTTCTCGGCCGCCTGCAGCATCCCGGGATCGCACAGGTTTTTGAAGCGGGAACGTTTGGCGACGAAGGTGCGCAGCGTCCGTTCTTCGCCATGGAGTACGTTAGCGGCCGCCCGCTAAGCGGGCCTGCGCGCCTGAAGAGCCTGGAACTTCGCGCGCGGCCCCCAGCAGGTTGGGAAACAACTCAGTCGGGCAGCGCCCCCGGTTTTGCCAGGTCCGCTCACGACCGTGGGCTGTTCTCTTTTTTTCTACGGCGGCAAAGTTTGCTGGAGCAAGACCGATTCCAGCGAGTAAAGCGCGCTGGTGAGTCGGCGCGGCACGCTTGACGCACGGCAAAACGGGGGCCTCAAGTCAGGTTTGCCGCCATAGTTTTTTTCCTGGTTGTGCGCGCGCATTATGCGGATTATGTGGTATGATAGAGGCGTGCCGAAGCCCGGCCAGCGACGCGCTGCCGTTCGGTGGCCCAACTTTCTTGAGGAGGATGCAAATGTTGACCACAGACTACCTATCCCCGTCTACACGAGCAAGGACCCGCCTGCACTGGCTGATCGGCCGGCGGGTGGCGCGTTTCGGCTCGCTGCTGGTCTGCCTCGCAGGGGTGGGGTTGATCTCCGGCTGTGGGCCTGTTCTTGATGAGTTCTTCGGCAGCGCTCAGGAGCCGCCGCCAGCGCCGGCGTCGCTGCAGATCTCGCCGGCTCGCGGTCCCGTTCTGGGCGGTACCCGGGTCAGCATCACTGGCGCGAACACGGCGGTATTTGGCCCCGGCACCGACGTGCTTTTCGGCGCGTTTCTGGCGACGGAAACGGAGATTGTGAACGAGAAGACGATTCGTGCGACCGCGCCGGCGCAGGCCGCCGGCCGGGTGGACGTCGTGGTCCGCGTCGCTAGTGGCAGCACGGTCACGTATCCCGCGGGTTTCGAGTACGTCGCGATCAAGGATGCCGACGCGGAGATCGTGGCTCAGATCGAGGCAATGTTTCCCGGACCGCCGCGCCTGGTTAGCGCGGTGTCAACGGGCAACCTGAGCGCGCGCGTCACGTTCAGTGAACCGGTGCGAGACGGCGCGACCGACACGTCAAACTACTTCATCGTGATTCCCGACGGTGGGCATCTCCTGCTCGACCAGACCGCGGCGCCCGTGCTGAGCGAAGACCACACGGTGGTCGACCTGACAACGCTCTCGCAGGCCGATGCACTTTATCGCCTGACCGTAACGGGCATCAAGGATCTGGCCGGCAACCCCATCGCCCCGCCGGACATGCTCGTCAACCCGGCGGAAACCACCTTCACCGGGATCGCGCCGGCCAATCTGGATGAGCACATCGATTCGGACGGCGACGGCTTCGCGGACTGGTTCGAGATGCTCGGCTGGGAGATGACCATCGAGCTGGCCAACGGGCAGGTAACGCAGGGCTATGTCACCAGCGACCCGTTCAACCCCGACACCGACGGAGATGGGCTTACCGACGGCGAGGAGAATGCCCGCTCGATGGACCCGCGCACGGACGACACCGACGCGGATCTCGTGCTCGACTGGGACGAGGTCTTCGACTGGCGCAGCAACCCCTGCGACCAGGACAGCGACGACGACGGCTTCGCCGACCAGACCGAGCTGCACTTCGGGACGTCGCTCATCCTGGCGGACACCGACGGCGACCAGCTCGACGACCGCGACGAGTTGCTCAATCGCAACCGCAACCCGCGTATCGCCGACCTGCCGATCCCGGTCGTCACCGTGGGCGAGATGAACCTGGAACTGGATGAGCGCTACACGTACACCGACCAGTTCGGTGAAACGCATCAGGTTCAGGAGTCGTACAGCAGCACGCTGCAACGCGATACCAGCTC
>JBHHZX010000336.1:0-4245 GCA_046758265.1 Phycisphaerae bacterium | reverse complement strand
CACACCGTCGAGTGTCGGCCCCCGCCAGTGCGGCCAGTCACCACCCGCCCGCGCTAGCGGGGCTGACAAACACACCAGGCCCGCTATGACCGCGAATCGCATGAATCGTCTCCTGGTCGAAGAACGCCCGCCCAGCGATTGAGGCTTTATACCTGAAACAATCGTAAGTGTCCTGCCGGGCGTGCCGGCCTTACGGATTCGGCACGACGAGCGCTTTTGTCGTCTTGCCCTCTGCAACGTCGGCGAGCGCCTCGTTCACGTCAGCGAGTGTGTACTCGGTGGTGCTGATATGGCTGAACGCCGCCGCCGCGCGCGGGTCGTGCAGCAGTTGAACGGCTCGGTAGAAGTGTGAAAAATCCGATCCCCAGACACCCTGAACGCGCAAGTGCTTGCGGTTGATGTCGAGATGAGGATTGACCCGCACCGCGCCGGCGTCGGTGTACTGCCCCACGACCACGACCCGCCCGGCGTCACGCGCCCAGCGCAGCGCCTGGGCGACTGCGACCGGGGCGCCCGTGGCCTCGATGACCACGTCCGGCCCCCTTCCTTCGGTGCGTTCCAGCAGCCAGTCACGACGCTGTTGCTCCGGCACCTCCGCCATATTCAGCCAATCCGCTGCTCCCATTTGGCGTGCCGTCTCGAGGCGATAAGCCGGTGCGCCGATGCAGAGCACCTTCGCCGCGCCGCGCAGGTGTGCGAGCGCTGTCGCCGAAAGTCCGACCGGCCCGGCACCCAGAACCAGGACGGTCTCGCCAAGTTGTACGTCCGCCTGGTCGACCGCGTGGAGCGACGTGGGCAGGCCGCAGCCGCCGGCCATGAACAGACGCGGCTCAACTCCGTCCAGTCGGATGCAATGCGTCCCCGGTTTGATGTAGATTTTTTGTGCCCAGCCGCCGGCCAGGCCGTCTTCCACGCCGTAGGTGATTCCGTATACCTTCCGCGCCGGGCAGCGCGTGCTGGCTTTCGCCACCAGGCAGTACCAGCACGCGTTGCACGTGCGGTGTACATCGAGGAACGTGACGACCTCACCCTCCTCGAAGGCCCGTCCGTGAACGTCGTGGAGCCGGCCGCGAATTCTCTCCAGCACGCCGACCGATACGTGCCCGGGAATAATCGGATAGGGCACGCCGCTCAGTCGCCCTTCCGACAGATGCACGTCGGTGCCGCACACTTCGCTGTACGCGGTTCGCAGAAGCGCGGAATTCGGCTCGAGCTCGGGCTCGGGGAATTCGCGAATCTCAATCGGTGTGTGGGGGGCAGCCATGACCGCGCCGACAACCATGGGCATGACATAGCCTCTTGTGCGCCACCGTCTAGCGCAGTCAACCGGAACGGAGCGCTCGCATTGGAGCCTTTGTACGAGCCCGGCAACGCGAAATTCTTGCAGCTCACGCGTGCGTTTGCAACCTGCCCCTAAACTTAAGGTTAAAGCCGTCACGAGGCGGTTAGGGGTGGCTGAGTTGCGTGAGCCGGTCCCGGGCATCGGCGAGCCAGGCCGGCGCGGGCTGCTCGGCCAGCTTGATCGCCTTTCGCAGCGCGCGGTTCGCCGCTTCGTGGTCGCCCAGGTCTTCTTCAGCCAGACCGAGGTGGTAATACGCGATGGCGTAGTCCGGTGATCCGGCGATTGCCCGACGGAGCTGCGCCGCCGCATCCTCCGCGCGCTCCGCCCACAAAAGAACACAGCCGAGCGTATGTCGGAAGCGTGAACTTTCGGGCTCCAGGGCGACTGCGCGCTCGGCGCGTCTCAGCGCGACCTCACGCTGCCGTCGCATCTGGTGGTGCACCCAAGCGGAGTTGTTGAGGGCGACAGCATCGTCGGCGTCTCGTTCAAGCAGCCCCTCGTACAGTTCGGCCGCCCGCTCGTATTCCTCGAGCCGTTCAAGACACTCGGCGTAGGCGAGTGCATATGTCCGATTGTCGGGGTCGGACAAATGCGCCCGCTGCAAGTACGGCCGTACCGCTGCGGCCGCCTGTTTCCGGGCCGCCAACGTGCAACCCAGATAGTAGTTTGCGCTCGCGTCGTTCATGTCGGCCGCGAGGGCCACTCGGAGGTGGTTTTCCGCCCCGGCCAATCGCTGATCCCGCAACGCCGCCACTCCGAGATGCAGCGGAACCAGCACGTCAAAAGGTGGTCGCAGCGGATCGGCTGCACGCTCGCGCAGCAGATGTCCGACATCGGTACGGACTTCTGCTTTGGTCAGCAAATGAAGCCCGAGCTGCAATGCGCGTGCGTTTGTCGGATCGGCCTCCATTACGCCCTGCACCAGTTCAAGGGCGTCCCGGAAGTTGCCCGCATCAATCTCCGTTTGTGCCCGGTCGATCCGCCGATGTAGCTCCATCATGTCCTTGGGGTCGGCGAGGGGTACGGTGTGGGGGTGATCCGCCAAAGTCCCCCCCACGTAACCCAGTGCCTCCAGCCTGCGCACACTCTCGGCGTCGCGCTCCAAGTGCCCGGCCGCCAGGGGCGGCAGGTCGAGGGGCGAGGCTTTGAGTGCGCCGAGCTGCCGTCGTAGCTGTGCAACTTGCGCAACGTTGGTCGCGAACCGGTTATTGGCCTCGAGCGGGTCGGCGGCCAGATCGTACAGCTCCGGTTTGGGAGCCCGGATGTACTTCTGATTGCCGACGACAACGCCCTCGAGGGGACTCCAGCCGTACGCCCGGTACGGCATATATGTCTCGAAATACAGCGCCCGGGGTGTGCCCGGTGCGTCTCGTTCCGCTTCACCTGGCGCGGGCAACACGCGTCCGTGCGTTTCGTGCTCCGGTGATATTCCCAACCAGTGGAGCACCGACGGGTAGATGTCAACCAGGGAAACAGGCGTGTTGACTACCGCGCCGCGAGCGGCGGTGGAGGGCGGGCAAACGAGCAACGGCACCCGTATCGTGTCGTTGTAGGTGAACAACCCGTGCGTCGGTTCACCATGACTCCACAACGCCTCACCGTGATCGGCCGTGAAAACGATCAGGGTTCCGCGACCAGCGGCCTGCTCCATCTCCTCAAGCCGGTCCAGCAGGCGACCCATCTGGGCGTCAGCGTAGAGAATCTCGGAATCGTAGGGCGTCGTGGTCGCCGTGGCCGGATTGAAATCGGGCGGCGCGTAGGGTGCGTGCGGGTCGAAGTAGTGAGCCCACAGGAAGAAGGGGGAAGCGTCGACACCGTCGAGCCAGTCGAGCGCGGCGTCCGTGACGCTCTCCGCGTTGCGCTCGACATAAAAAAACGGGGAGTGCGCCGAACCCGTCGAGAAATCTTCGTCATAGAAATCGAAGCCCTGCTTCAGCCCGAATCTGGAATGAAGCACGTACGCGCCGACGACCGCCGCGGTCTGGTACCCTTCTTGGCGCAGAGCCTCTGCCAGCGTCGGAGCCGTGTCGTCCAACCGCCCGTCGTCGTTGACCCGCAGGCCATGATAGAAGGGATACAGCCCGGTCATGATCGAGGCGTGCGCCGGCAACGTCAGCGGCACCGGACTGTAACAGTGCGAATAGAGAATCCCGTGGCGCGCGATTCGGTCAATCGCCGGCGTGCTGACATGTTTGTAGCCGTAGCACGACAGATGGTCCGGGCGCGTCGTATCAAACGTAATCAGGACCACGTTCCAGCGCGGTTGTGGTCCGCTGCGGAGTTTCCAGTAGAGGCCGCCCGCTGCCACCGCCAACGCGATCAGCACGCTGATACCGATCACTGTTGTCGGTCGCCGATCGCGAGGCAGACCAGTGTTGCGGGCAGCCGGGAGCCTCGCCCGTTCCTGCTTCACGGGCGCTCCTCTCGATCGTCGCCTTCGAGCGGCCGCGTTTCCGAGGCAGCGCCGACCTCGCGCGATTCTTCCGCGGCGGGCCGTGTAGCCGTCTTTCCCTGGAGCGCCTCCAACTGGAAGCGAATCCGCCCCGCGTCGGGCTGTGTCGGGTCCAGCTCCAGGCTCGTTTGCAGATGGGATACCGCCAGGCCTGTTTTTCCCAACTTCAGGAGTGCCGCGCCCAGATGTTTGTGCGCCAAGGCGTAATCGGGTTTGATCCGAACCGCGCGCCGCAGGAGCTTGGCGGCATCCTCGTCGCGCCCCTGTCGCAGATAATAGGTACCCAGGTTCGCCAGCGCGATCACGCAGTTCGGGTTGGCAAGAATCGCCTGTCGAAACTTCTGGATCGCTGCTTCTTCCTTGCCTTGAGACAGATAAAGTTGGGCGAGATTCACGTACGGCAAGTCGAGCCGCGGCGAGTGCTCAATGGCCTCTTGGTACTTCGCCTCAG
>JBHHZX010000335.1:0-4270 GCA_046758265.1 Phycisphaerae bacterium | reverse complement strand
TGGTACCCGGCCTGCTCCAACTGGTCCCGGAGTTAGCGTGCCCGCGCTGGGTAGCTATGCGTCTGCTGGAAGGCGACGCGCGCATCTGCGAGGCGCTGCGCAGCGGTGAGTTGGCAAAGCTGGCATCGGAGGAAGGTCAAACGAGACGCGGGCATCAGCCCGCGCGGCCCTTCGATCCAGCGCTGCTCGATGCGGACGGCGCTCGGAGCAGCGCGGGTGAGGCCCGGGGATGAGCGCGCCGCAGGCGATCACCGCCGATCAGGTTCTCGCGCGGGCGCGTGCGCTGCGTGAAGAGCTCGGCCCCGGGCTGCACGATCGGATCGCCGCCTCACTCTACTCGCGGGCGGCCGAGATCGCGGCGCGGAGCGTGCGGGTGACCGGCAAGCCGCGCGTGGACTGGGACCTGCTGGCTGATCGGGTCCTCACCAGTCGGGTGCTCGGTTTTCCCATCATGCTGGTTGGGTTGGCGGTCATCCTCTGGATGACCGTCAGTGGGGCAAACGTGCCCAGCGCTCTACTGGCTGAGGGGCTGTTCTGGATCCACGACAAGTTGGAGGCGTTTCTGCACGCGATCGGCGCCCCCTGGTGGCTGACCGGTTTCCTCGTCAACGGCGTCTATCGCGGACTGGCCTGGGTCGTCTCCGTGATGCTGCCGCCGATGGCAATCTTCTTCCCGATCTTCACGCTGCTGGAAGACATCGGGTATCTGCCGCGGGTGGCGTTCAACCTGGATCGCCTGTTTCGCTGGTGTGGGGCGCACGGCAAGCAGTCGTTGACGATGGGGATGGGCTTCGGGTGCAACGCGGCGGGCGTGATCGCCTGCCGTATCATCGACTCGCCCCGCGAGCGGCTGATCGCGATCCTGACCAATAACTTCATGCTCTGTAACGGACGCTGGCCGACGATCATCATGCTGGCGACCGTGTTTGTGGCGGCGGCATTCCCCGCCGGCTGGGCCGGCATGGTGGCGACGGCCACGGTCCTCAGCGTGACGCTGCTCGGGGTGCTTGTGACTTTCGTGGTTTGTCGCCTGCTTTCACGTACGGTCCTGAAAGGTGAATCCAGTCACTTCTACCTGGAGTTGCCGCCCTATCGGCGACCGGCCCTGCTGCGTATCATCTATCGTTCGCTGATTGACCGGACGATTTTTGTTCTGGGCCGAGCGTGCTGTACGGCGGCGCCGGCTGGCGGGTTGATCTGGCTGCTCGGCAACATCGAGGTGGGTGGGACCAGCCTGATGGTCCATCTGACCGGATGGCTGAACCCGATGGGACAGTTCATCGGTCTGGACGGCGTGATCATCCTGGCTTACATCATCGCGCTGCCGGCCAACGAGATCATCGTTCCGACGATGATCATGGCCTACCTGTCGGCCGGCCGAATGCTGGAGCTGGACAGCATGGCGGCGCTGTCGGATCTGCTGCGCTCGCACGGGTGGACGATCTGGACGGCCGTGTGCGTGATGCTGTTCTCGCTGCTGCATTACCCCTGCGCGACCACGACCTGGACGATCTACCGCGAAACCGGCAGCGTCAAATGGACGCTGTGGTCCAATCTCATGCCGCTGACCATCGCCGTGTTGGTGTGCGGATTCGTGGCCCAGATCCATGGGTTGCTCGCCGGCTAAATCGTTATCCACAATCGGCGGGCGCGAAACAGAGCCCGAAGTGAAGGAAGGACGCATGGGCGCCAGGCGTGCAAAACCCTCGCTCGCGCTTCGGGCTCGGACCGCCGGCGCCCGAGGATCGTGAATAGCGATTTAGCCGGAAGGAAGGCGCAATCGTCGACCCAAACTGCTCACTGTCAATCCCAGCAGCAACAGAACGGCAGTGCTGGGTTCCGGAATCTGCGTATCCACGTAAGTGATCAGCTCGCGCAGCGTGATCTCGGTGGCGATGGTCGCCGCCCGCGTGCCGACGTTTGCACCGACGTGGATGTGCCCCGCCGCCACGTTCCAGTAGGAATCGCTGGGCTCGGAGTGCAGATCGTGGTACCACGTGCCGTGATAGGCCACATATTCGCACAAGAATCCCCCGGCGAAACCCGTCTCGTCAATGAAGGCGTTCAGATTGATCTCGTCATGGGCGGCGTTGACGGCGTCCACGATCGACTGCATCGGGAGGGACGAATAACGGATGTAGTCGGCGGGCACGCTCGAATCGGGCGGCGACGGCGTTGGCTGGAAGGGCTCCTCGTAGTCGTCGATCCATTCCTCCAGGTTTCGTTGTCGCCACTCAACCTCCCAAATCCGCCCGTAGCTGCCCCGGCCGAACGTGATGATGGCGACGGGATGGACGTTTTCGACGAAGCGCCAGAAGTCTTCGGACGTGTCCTGGTAGTCCACCTCGAAGTTGCCCACGCCTTTCCCGAGGCCACCTGGGAACTCGGGAAAGTACGAATAGATGTCGTAGCCGCGGCTTTCCCAATTCTGTCCCATCCACCCGTCGGGGTTCTGTCTGGGGCTGGTGCTGAACTGCCGGATCATGTTGTTTGAGGGGGGCCAGTAGCCGGTCAGCATGATGTTGTTGGTGTACTCGGCTTGGGCACCGCCTGCGGCCAGCAGGCAGAACGCGCTGACGCAGATTCTCGATTTGTAAGGCATTTCCCTTCCCGCCTTTCGATTCTCCAGCCTCGTGAACGGGCGAGCCGCGAGATGTTGCCAGGCGCCCTCGCCGCCGGGGGCGGACTGCCGACCGTCAGCGCGGAGCGGCGCTCCGACTCTGCGTGATCATAGGCACCGTATTCGAGGTTTTCTCGTGCGTTGACCCGGATCGCGGGGGGACGTAGCATGCAGTATCTGGGGCCGGGCGGCGCGCTGCGGTCGAGAGATGGCCCGAACTCCGTCCCAGGTCAGGGTCTGTCGACGTTGATCGGCCGGTATCGAGGTCCCTATAGCCCTCAAGCGCGGCGAGCCGACCGTTCGATAGGCGCAGGTACGGTGTGCAGTTAGAGGAACTGCCGCTTGGCAAAACAAGACGCAATCGTGCTGGAAGCAACCGTCGTCAAGGCATTGCCGAACGCAATGTTCTTGGTCGAAGCGGAACTGGGGGCCACCAAGCACGAGGTGCTGGCCCACGTCTCCGGAAAGATGCGCAAGCACTTCATTCGGATCCTGCCCGGCGACCGCGTTACCGTCGAGCTGTCCCCCTACGACCTGAAGCGTGGCCGCATTACCTATCGTCAGAAGTAAAGCTGACCGCCGGGGCGGCATGCCGCAGCGGGGCGTTGCCGCACGTCGGCAGAGAGCGGGGTCGAGCCGTGCCTCAGGCGTTATTGAGGCTCGCGACGGCGTCCGCCGTGCTGTCGAAGAAGCCAAACAGCTTGTCGAGGTTGGTGATCTCGAACACGCGGATCAGTTCGGGGCGGACGCTCGCCAGCGCGATGTTGACACCCGCTTTGTCGGCCTTGCGGCGCAGCGTGAGCAGGACGCCGAGCGTTTGCGACGACAGGAAGCGCACGTTCTCGAAGTCGAGCACGACCTTGCGTTTGTCGGCGCTTTCGACGACTTGGTACAGTTGGCGACCGATGCGCTGCGTGGTCACCGCGTCCAGGACCGGCGCGTCGCGGAAGCTCACGATCGTGACGCCCTCCGACTCTTCAATTCTCAGGCTGGGCTGCTCGGCCATTCGTACGGCTCCGACGAACGCAAGGGAACCGCAGGTAGTATAGCCGCTGGTGCTCGAACCGGCACGCGCACTGCGGGCGAGCGTGTTGCGGAAAATGGGTACGCGAATTCCGCAACGTTGAATTTGACTTCCGAAATCTTGCCTTCCTAGCATTGATGAACGCTCGGATCGGACCACGGGTAGCGCTGAGGCTACCAGTTGATTCCGCCAGCGCCCGTAGCACATCAGGCAGCCCAGGAGCACTGTGCCGCAAGTGAGTCGTGTCGGTGCGCGGCTGAGGGTGCGCGCTTCGCACCCCTGCGCGGACGATGAGTGTCCGCATCGCGAAGGAGGATTCATGAGACGCCTGGCCGTCGCCGTGGCACTCGCTACACTGGGATCGTCCACGGCGCTCGCCGCACCGCTCATTCCGCGTATCGAAAGTCACAATTTCCATTTTGGGGCGTGGGAGCCGGTGTCGGTCCCGTTTTACGACCCGCGCGGGGCTGAGCCCGACTACCTGGTGCTGGCCGGCTACTCGCTCGATCGCGAAGTCACCGCCTTCTGGGAAACCTGGCCGGGCGGCGACCCGCTACCGATTTTCAACGCGCAAGACAAGTTGGGCGGTGATTTTCAGCTTTACCTGCAGTTCGACGGCGAAGACG
>JBHHZX010000334.1:0-4277 GCA_046758265.1 Phycisphaerae bacterium | reverse complement strand
GGGTCGCGCAAAGCCCAGCAGTTCGGTCAGCTTCTCCCGGCACGCTTTCCTCCAGGCCTCCGGTTCGCCCTCATATCGGGCAAACGAGAGTGTGCGGTGCCCCGGCGCCTGGAGGCATCTCAGCGTGAGTTCCTCCGGCCGGACAAAGAACTGCTCGTCCAGCGACGCTGACCGGTCCTGCCCGCGGCTCGGGCGAGTTGCCGCTGCAAACGCCGCCGCCCCGACAGCGACGGCTTTGCCGAAATCGCGTCGCGTTCCGCGCCATTGGCTCATGATCCGGTATCCTCCGCGTCTTCAACCTCGAGCTCGACCGCTGAGACGGACGCCGGCGGAAATGTCCATTTCCCGCTGGCGGGCAACGCCTGCTCCACCGGACTCAGCATGTCCGGTCGATGCTCGAACACCTCGAACTCCGGATCCGCCACCAGCGTGAACACACGCCCGCTCGCGACCGCCTGGCCCTCCACACGCAACGCCGCCTTCGCCGTCCGCGTCCGCTCGGTGTTTACCACGTGCAGGTAGACACGCTGACCCGTCCGGCTGGCCGTCACGTCCAGCCCGTCGGGACACGTTGTCACGTTGACGGCTTGCTCTCCCGTGTGATGGCGGTACAGGCACATGACGCGCGCCACCGGCATCATGAACGACTTCCCGCCAGGCACCGGGATCATGATCGCGTTGACCTGCCAGCGTGTTCCGCAGAAGTCCGCCAGCGTCGCGATCTTGAGGCGGTCGCCATGCCGCTCGTGCACGTTCGCTAGCCGGGCGTATCCTACGCCGGCCGCCCAGGTCGAGAGTACCTCGCAGCGGTTGCGCCCGGACAAGGCGAAGTGACACTCGGTCATCGCCAGCGGAGTGGCGTGGTTGCCCAGCTCCTCGCGTATCCGCCGGATGCGACGGTCGTGGACCTTCGCCGCGTTCATCAGCGCCTCCCACGTCCGCGCCGGGTCCTTGCGGTACTCGATTCCCCGCAGCGGCGAATCCGGCTTGTTCCGCTGCGGGTCGAACATATGGTGGAAAGCGATGTACTGCAGATGCTCGCCCGCCATCTCCAGCACCCGCGGCCCCCACCCGCTGTCGCCCCAGCCGATGAGCTCAATCGACGGGTCCTCACGGCGCATGGCCTTCGCGAACTCGATCGTCTTCCGCCCGCACTTCTCCGCGTCCCATTCGCTGCCGTACGACGTCTCGTTGCCCAGTTGCCACAGGTGAATGGTCAGCGGGTTGCGATGCCCGTGAGCGATCCGCTCCTGGTCGTCCGGGCGATTGCAGTACCGCACCCACGCCGCCGCTTCCGCCGCGTCGCCCACACGATCGTCGCCTTTCGGCGTGCGGGCAAAATACGGCTTGCCGTCCGACTCGAGGTTCACGCACATCAGCGGCTCGCAGCCCGTACGGCGGCAGAACTCCACGAACTCCGCCGTCCCCACCTGGTTCGTCTCCAGCCCGCCCCAGCAGATGTTGAACATCGGCCTCCGCCGATCCCGCGGCCCCACCCCCTCACGCCACCGGTAGTACGACGCAAAACACCCGCCCCAGCGCAGCAGCGGCGGCGCCAGCTTCTTCGTCACCTCGATCACGTCCTCCCGCCAGCGGTCGTGGCCGAAGTCCCACGCCGCGGCCACCGAGCCGTCCGTCGTGCCCAGCGGCTCCATGAACTGCATATACAGGTACGGCGACAGCGTGTACTTTGGCTGCGGATCCACGCTCAGCAGCGCCTCCGTCTCACCGCTGGGCCCCATCGCTTCGACTGTCCGCCCCTTGGATGCCGGGATGCTCATCACCGCCGCTCCCGCCCCCATGGCTTTCAGGAAACCTCGACGCGTGCTTTTCGATACATTCATGTCGACTCCTCACGACTGTCAGAAAGCGGATCATAGCAGTCCGCCGCAAGGGTCCGCCAGCGCCCAATCCTCGTAGCGTCGGGCCTCGGAGTCCGACGTTTTCGCGCCGTGTGGGACAGGTCGCCGGACTTGGAGGTGCCGGCGCTACATTTTTGCGGCGGACTGATAGCGCTCTTGACGGAGCATACTCGCTGACCAAGATGTATGTCTTGCCAGAATGAGCCAGCCGGGTTCAGCAAGGAGCTGCACATGCATTGCAAGATGTTCTCTGCTGCGATATGCATCGTCACAGTCGGTTGGGCTACGATCGCCGCGCCTGTACTCGCCGCCGGGACTGGGGAAGGCGAAATGTTGGGCTCGATTGAGAAGCGCATGTGGGGCAAGACGGAGGACGGCCAAACAGCGCATCTGTATACGCTGACGAACAAGAACGGCATGACGGTGCGCGTCACGAACTACGGCTGCGTAATTGTCTCGCTCACCGCCCCCGACCGGGCCGGGAAATACGCCGATGTCGTTCTCGGCTTCGACCGGCTGGACGATTACATCAAGGACTCGCCCCACTTCGGCTGCGTGGTCGGCCGCTATGGCAATCGCATTGCCCGCGGCAAGTTCTCACTGGACGGCAAGACGTACGCGCTGGCCACCAACAACGAGCCGGGGGGCATTCCCTGCCACCTGCACGGCGGGAATGTCGGCTACGACCGGGTCATCTGGGACGCCGAGGCGATCATTCGCGCGGGCGCGGTCGGCCTGAAGTTCCATTATCTCAGCAGAGACGGCGAGGAGGGCTATCCCGGCGACCTCGACGTCACGATGTATTACTGGCTGGCCGATACAAATGAGCTCAGGATCGAATACTCCGCCACGACGGACAAGGCTACGCCGGTCAACCTGACGCATCACAGCTACTTCAACCTGGCTGGAGCCGGGAACGGCGACATCCTCGGGCATGAGCTGATGCTGGCGGCGGACCGCTTCACGCCAGTCGACGCGGGGCTGATTCCCACCGGCGAGCTGCGGCCGGTGGCGGGGACCCCCTTCGATTTCACCAAGCCGACGGCGATCGGCGCGCGCGTCAACAAGGACGACCCGCAGTTGAAGTACGGTGGCGGGTACGATCATAACTTCGTGCTCAGTCGCTGGGACGGCAAGCTGCGCCTGGCCGCCACCATTTATGAACCGGAGACCGGGCGTTTCATGGAGGTGCTGACGACCGAGCCGGGTGTGCAGTTTTACTGCGGCAACTTCCTGGACGGCCACCACATCGGCAAAGGCGGCAAGCCCTACAAGCACCGCTTCGGCTTCTGCCTTGAGACGCAGCACTTCCCGGACTCGCCAAACAAGCCGCAGTTCCCGTCGTGCATCCTCCGGCCGGACGAGGAGTATCGTCACGTGACGGTTTACCGCTTCTCGGCCAGGTGAGGAGGTCCGAGGGGCAGATCGGCGGGGTGACGACGGAAGGCGGGTCTGGCGAAACGACTCGCGACACCCGCCAGCGCCGCTGAACGCCAAGGGGGCGGTGGCGCGGTCAGATGACCGGTGAGACGCTTCTCGGGGGGCGCGTGTGCCCGCCTCAGTTGCACAGTGGTCGACCGTCCTCGCTCAGGGGCCGAAGTAATCTAGGCCGACGGCCTCAAGAACCGAGCCTGCTCTAATCGCTTTAGCAAGAGAATCTTATGGATTTCGGCATGGAAACCGCTTGACCTGCGGGCCCGTCGGCGGTATTTTACTCATAGTGTGAGCATATCTGTGCGTGGCTCACAGCGAGGTGGACGATGGCTTCGCGGTCCATCCCGCATCGAGGCATGTGTTGTGCGCTCGACACTTCCCGCGACCGGCACCCGAAGAGCCGACCGCGCGAGGAGATCTCCCATGTCCCGTCAGCGAGTTGCTTTTACGCTGATCGAACTCCTGGTCGTTGTGGCGATCATTGCCCTTCTGATCAGCATTCTACTGCCGAGCCTGTCGCAGGCCCGTGAGCGGGCCAAGGCGGCGGTTTGCGCGGGGAATGTGCGGCAGATGGGGCTGGCGATGGACATGTATCTGGAGGACAACGAGGGGTACTATCCAGGTGAGCATAGCATGAGGAGCCGGGGCGGGGGCTCGTTCATCACGTGGGCGCCGCGTTTGCGGTTGTACGCGAGCATGAACGAGGAACTCTTCTGGTGCCCGACCGCCGATGACGACACGTACTGGAAGGTGATCTTCGGGGTGCCGCGAATTCCGGAGTACGTGCTCGGCTACGGTTATCAACCGACCGAGAAGCCGCTGGTGGCGGGAGCCCCGGGGGACTTGTTCTGCTACGGGTATAACAGTTGGGGCGTGGGGGAGTGGTGCATGTCGGAGAGCGGCGTCTCGCTGGGGCTCGGGGCGCACGTCGATGACCTGTCGATCCCCTGGGCTTGGAAGGTCAGGGTGGACGACGTGAAG
>JBHHZX010000333.1:0-4279 GCA_046758265.1 Phycisphaerae bacterium | reverse complement strand
GTATTGCTCCTGCCATTTTCGTTCTCCTCCAGCCTAGGCTCGGCAAAGGGGATGTGTACAACTATATTTTAGCTCAGCAGGCTGCCGGCCACAACCAGTTTCTCCGTTTGGCACGCCCCCAGGGAGGCGCAACGGCGGCGCGACCCGCGACCCGGCCAGCACCGCGGCCATCAGCGTCCAACCGACGCACTTCACCCGGCTTTGCTGCCGAAGCCCGCGCAGATTCCGGCCCGGCAGACTGGCTCGCGCATCACCCGTGGTCAATCGCGGTCACACATCAACGCCGAGTTGCAGCGCCGCCGCGTCGGCGGTCTGGTCGATCAGGGTGGCGATGGTCATCGGGCCGACACCGCCGGGCACAGGGGTGATCAGTGAGGCGGGTTCGACGGCGCCGTCGAAGTCGACGTCGCCGATGTTGCCTTCGCTGTAACCGGCGTCGATGACGACCGCGCCGAGCTTGATCCAGCCGCCCTGCACGAAGCGCGGCTTGCCGACGGCGGCGATCAGTACGTCCGCGTGCCGCACGATGTTCGGCAGAGAGCGAGTACGCGAGTGGCAGAGCGTAACCGTGGCATGGCGGTTGATCAGCATCGATGCCATGGGACGCCCGAGGATCGGGCTGCGGCCGATCACGACCGCGTGGGCCCCGTCCAGTGCGACGTGGTACTCGTCAAGCAGGCGCATGATGCCGGCCGGCGTGCACGGAATGAAGGCGGGCATGCCGAGGATGACGCGGCCGAGCGCGGCGGAGGTGACGCCGTCAACGTCTTTCTCCAACGGAATCACCTCGAAAGCCGCCCGCTTGTCGATGGGCTTCGGCACCGGGTGCTGAACCAGGATGCCGTGCACCGATTCCTCGGCGGCGAGCTTCTTGATCTCGGCGATGAGCTGCTCGGTCGTGGTGCCGGGGGGCAACTCGCTGAGCAACGATTTCATGCCGGCCTCTTCGCACCGTTTGCGCTTCATGCGCACGTAGGCAGCCGATGCGCGATCCTCGCCGACCAGCACCGTCGCCAGCGCCGCCGTGACGCCGGTGGCGTTGCGGATCTTCTCGACCTTGGCGGTGGCCCCTTCGAGCAGGCGCTTGGCCAAAGGCCGGCCATCCATGAGCTTGGCCCTGTTGATCCCTTCCATGCGGGCAGGATACAAACCCGGATAGGGCAGGTCGAGCCTGCAAGACTTGCCGCGAACGACACGGCTCCGGCTATGGCTGCGCGGCCGGGTTTCGTTGAACTTAACGATCGCACGCGCATCTATACGTTGAAAGGCAAACGAGGTTCCGAATGACCGCTGCGGCCGATCGGCTTTACGAGCAGGCTGGTCCTGCGCTGCCAAGCGGGCGACGACGGGGCCTTCGCCGAGCTCGTGGACCGTTATCACGAGGGCCTCGGCTATTACGTGCGGCGACTGCTGGGCAATGCGCACTTGGCCGACGACGTGCTTCAGGACGTCTGGCTAACCGCGTTTCGGAGGTTGCCGCGGCTGCGGAATCCGCGGGCCCTGCCCGTGTGGCTCTATCGAATCGCGCGAAACGCGGCGCTGGCGGAACTGCGCGGCGCGAGTGGCTGGGCCGAGCAGACGGAAGAGCCGCAGGCGCCCGCGCCGGGTCACGAGGAACCGGAGTTTACGCCGGAGGATGCCGCCCGGATCCACGTCGCGCTCGATCGGCTGCGGCCGGAGCATAAGGACGTTCTGGTGCTGCGGTTTCTTGAGGAGATGAGCTACGAAGGAATCGCGGCAGTGGTCGGCTGCCCGCTCGGGACGGTGCGGTCGCGCATTCACTACGCCAAGCAGGCGCTACGACGCGAAATGCGAGGTTAAATCATGGCAAGCCAAGAGAAGCTGGGAGCCGAACTATTGAAGCAGAATTCCAACGCGTCCGCCGTTGCTGCTTCGCCGCTGGTAGATCGGATCGTGCGGCGCGAACGGTGGCGCGTGCGCTGGTGGGCGATCGCGACAGCGGCGCTGTGGATCATTACGGCGGCCTACCTGCTGGGGCTGCTGTGGTTTTACGCGGTCTTCATCCACCCCGTCATGCACGAGTACTTCACGAGCGAGTACGTCGCTCCAGACGCCATGAAGCCCCACATGCTGGTGGTGATCGCCCTGCTCAAGGCGCTGCTCTGGTGGCCGGGACTGCTGTTCGCAGCCGCCGTATGCACGACGTTCCTCACGCTCGCCTCCCGCCGCGCCACGCTGCGGCAAATCCAGGCCAGCCTGACGGAGATTAGCGTGCAATTGAAGGCGCTCGCAAGCAAGCCGTAGCGCCATGGTCCGCACAGCGGACCCTACGTGAGTGTACGGTTTTGTAGGGTGGGCATCGCCCACCATCTCCTTCGCGTACCCCTTCAGGTGGGCGGCGTCCACCCCGCTTGGTGTTCGCTACAGCTTGCGCTCGACGATTTTTAGAATCTCGCGCTCCAGCGCGACAGCCTTGTCCTGAATCCCTGCGCCGCGGGCGAGGAGCTCTTGCATCCAGGCCTTGTCTTCAACGTCAGAGGAGTTGATCTTGACGTTGAGGTAGGCGCCCATGACGGCGGCGCGGGCGGCGATAGCTCCGACGCCCGCGTCGGAGACGCTGGCCGGGTTGCCGATCTCGGCCATCGCCTTGGCGACTCCCATCGATTCCAGCGCGACCTGCATCACACGGAACGGGACCTCGATCGCCTCCTTGGTCGCATCCTGGACGGCCTTGTTCTTGGCCACCTTCTCTTCGTCTGTGCTCTCCGGCAGGCCGAAGGCCGCCATGATCTTGTTGAACGCGTCGGTGTCGTCGTCGATCAGGCGCAGTAGCTCGTCGTGACAGGCTTTGCCCTTCTCGGCCCAGTCGCTGAACTCCTCCCAGCGCTCGTCCCAGCCGCGCTTATGCGACGAGATGTTCGCGACCATCGTTCCCAGGGCGGCCGCCATCGCGCCCATCGCCGACGAGATCGACCCGCCGCCCGGGGCTTTCGATTCGCTGGCGGTCTCCCAGACGAAATCTTCGACGGACATGTCCACCAGCCGCTGCTTCTTCACCCCCTTTTTATGCTCGATGGCGTACTCGATGATCTTCTCTTCCGGCTTGAACGGATACAGGTCGTTCAGCCCCAGCGACTTGACGGCGATCTTGATCAGCTCCTTGTCCGAAACGCCGAGCGAGCGCTTCTGCTTGCGCAGGTAATGCTTGCCGGCGTCGAGCATCGCCCTGAGCGGGATCAGGCCGACCAGTTCGGAGCCGGTCACCCGCACGCCGCGGGCTTCCGCCCGCTTGCACACTTCGTCGAACGCCACATGAACGGGCGTCATGCTGATGTTAGTCAGGTTGATCGAGATCTGGGCGATGCCGTACTCCTCGATGAACCAGCCGATGCCCTTGACGCACTTGAGCGAGCCGGGGATCCAGACGTCATTGCCACGCTCGTCCCGGACGACCGGCCCGGTGAGCGGATCGCCGTCGCGCTGCTTGCGGCCCTTTTCGCGGATGTCGAAGGCGATGGCGTTCGCCCGGCGGGTCGAAGTGGTGTTGAGGTTGACGTTGTATGCGACGAGGAAGTCGCGGGCGCCGACGGCGGTCGCACCGGATTTCGGGTTGAACTCCGCCGGGCCGAAATCCGGCTTCCATTCCGGCTTTTTCAGCTTGTCCGCCAGCCCCTCGTATTCGCCCGAGCGAACGTACGCCAGGTTCCTGCGCTCGTCGGTGAAGGCGGCGTTCTCGTAGCAATAGACGGTGATGCCCAGCTCGTCGCCGAGCCGCTTGCCCAGCGTGCGGGCGTATTCGACCACCTCATCCATGGTGATGTTGGCAACCGGAACGAGCGGACAGACGTCGGTCGCGCCGAACCGCGGGTGTGCGCCTTTATGCTTGCTCATGTCGATGAGCTCGGATGCCTTCTCTGCGGCTCTGACGGCCGCCTCGAGGATTTCGTCCGGCGTGCCGACGAAGGTGACAACCGTCCGGTTGGTCGCCTGTCCCGGATCGACGTCCAGCAGCGTGACGCCCTCAACGCTTTCTATCCGGTCGGTGATCTGCCTGATGACGGACAGATCGCGGCCTTCACTGAAATTGGGGACGCATTCAATCAGCGGGTCGCTCATCCCGTTCGTTTCCTGGGAGTCAGGTCAGCCGGTGTCCAAACAAGCTCCCGACAGGCCCGCCCCGACTTGGCGGCCTGCCGCAGGTAATGAAACTCGCCCGGCGTCGTGATTCGGCGGGCGAGTGTCGTTGCGGACACAATTCGACAACGAGCCTGAGTACGACAGCATTCAGGGCTGCGACCAGCCTATACAACGTTGCACC
>JBHHZX010000332.1:0-4325 GCA_046758265.1 Phycisphaerae bacterium | reverse complement strand
CGGGCTCCCGAAAACCGACCGCGCCCTGGCGGTCAAGCTCGCCGAGCAAGCCGTCGCGCAGGCGTCCGAGCCCTCGCCGGACCGTCTCGATACGCTCGCGGCGGCTCTGGCTGCCAACGGGCGGTTCGGCGAAGCGGTGCGGACGGTCGAGAAAGCGATTTCGCTAGCTGAGGAAGTTGGCGCGACCCAGAAGGCTGAGCGATTCCGGCAGCGGCTTGCGCTCTACAAAGCGGGCAAGCCGTACGTCGAGTCTGTTACGTCGATGGATCCATGACACGTGCGAGACGCGGGTCCGGCGGCCGCTTGACGGTCGTAGGGCCGTCGGGGTCGCCAGCATTGCCTCCCTGTTTCGGGGCGGCGACGATTGCCACACGCCAGGCATCGTTGACAGGCGCGCGGCGACAGCTAGGATTCGAACATGCTTGGCAGTCTGCGCATCGCGTCCATAACCCTCGGCGTATTGGCGACTTGCGCCGGATGCGAGCGCGGCTCGACGACCGCGAAGACCCTTTCCGAGACGCTCCGTGGCGCAGCGGCTGGCTGCAATGTCATCCTGATCTCGATGGACACCACGCGTGCCGACCGGCTCGGGTGTTACGGATGGTCCCAGGCGATCACGCCCGCGCTCGACGAGCTTGCGCGACGCGGCGTGCGCTTTGACCGCGCTTTCGCTCAGGTGCCGATCACGCTCCCGTCGCACGTAAACCTCCTGACCGGTACCTACCCGCCGGAAAACGGCGTGCGGGTCAATGGGCAGCAGAAGCTGGGCCCTGAGCTGGCGACTCTGCCCGAGCTGTTCGAGAGAAAGGGCTACCAGACGGCGGCGTTTCTCGGCGCAGCCGTGCTTGGCGCGCGCTACGGACTGAACCGTGGCTTCAGCGTATACGATGACCAAATCGTCACTGCGGAGGACGACAGGCGTGTCGAAAGGCCGGCGGGGGAAGTGGGTGAGCGCGCGCTGGACTGGCTCACTGCCAACGCCACTCGCCCGTTCATGTGCCTCATTCACTTTTACGATCCGCACGATCCGTACGCGGCGCCCGAGGAATTCGCCCAGAGGACCGACAATCCGTATGACGCGGAAATCACGTACATGGATGCCCAGATCGCCAAGATCGTCGCTTGGCTGGACGAACACGCGCTGCGTAACAAAACACTCGTGATGGCCGTCGGAGATCATGGCGAATCGCTCGGCGATCACGGTTATCTGTATCATTCCCTGTTGATCTATAACTCGATCGTGCAAGTCCCGCTGCTGTTTTCCCTGCCCGGGAAGTTGCCGGAGGGCACCCGCGTCAGCGACGCGGTTCGGATGGTGGACATCATGCCCACCGTGCTCGAACTGATGGGCTGGGACGTCCCTCCGGAAGTGAGTGGCGAGAGCTTCGCTGCGACGCTCGCTGGCGGCGCGATGCCGCCGCGCCTCGTATACGCTGAGACGGATTACCCCTTCGACGGTTTCGGCTGGAGCAAGCTGCGCTGCCTGATTGACGGGGAGTGGAAGTACATCCGCGCACCGGAGCCGGAGCTCTACGACCTCTCCGCCGACCCATACGAGCTGCGCAATCTCGCCTCCGCCCGGCCAGAGTATGTCGAAAAGATGGCAGCCGCTCTAGTAGCGTTAGAGGCGAAGATGGTGCAGCGTGAGGCCGGGGAGCTGGTGCTATCCGCGAGTGAGCGGCGCGCGCTGCGAAGGCTGGGGTACGTCATCGACGCCGGCCCCGCCCACGTCGAACCGAAGAACCTGAAGAATCCGCGAGAGATGGTGGCCGTCGCCCATAAGGTCGAGAGCCTGGTGAGCGCCGCGTGGAACGTGGACGGGTTGCTGGCCCAACGAGAGCCAGAGCTGGCATTGCAGGCGATCGAAATCCTCGAGCCGCTCGTGCAGGAAAGCCCGGACTCCTTCGTACTGGTAAAGCTGCTCGGCGAAGCCTATGCGGGCGCCGCGATGCTCGAAGACGCGCAGCGGACGCTCACCAAGGCCCTTGAGCTCCACCCGGAATCCGTGCCAACCTGCGAGTTCCTTGCCAGGGTGTTGCGCAGCCGCGGCGCGCTCGGGCAGGCGGTGGCGGTCTGCCAGAAGGCGATTGCGATCGATCCCGAGTACGCGGAGGCAAAGGCGCTGCTGCCCGAGCTGAACGAAGCCCTCAAAGCGCAACAAGCGCGAATCGCCGGCCTACGCGAGAAGCGCAAATCGACGCCGGCCTCTGCCGAGTTGAGTGCCGCGTTGGGCAATTTGTTGATCCGCTCCGGCAACCTTCGCGAAGGCATGCGCGTGCTGAAGGACGGACTGGCGCACAACCCGGAGGATCCGGCCCTGGCCAACGCGCTCGCCTGGTACCTGGCGAGCGCCCCGCAGGACGAGCTGCGGGACGGCACGGAGGCGGTGCGTCTGGCACGCATCGCCTGCCGCGGCGTGTACGAATCGAACCCGAGCGCTCTCGACACACTGGCCGCGGCGCTGGCCGAATCGGGCAAATTCGACGAAGCCGTCCAGACAGCGCAGCGGGCGGTCAGGCTGGCCCGTACCGCTGGCGATGAGCTCCTGGCCGCACTCATTGCACGGCGGCTCGAACACTATGAGGCCAGGCGCCCGATCCGGTGGCTGCCGTGAGCGCTTGAAGGGGGCTTTGGGCTTCGTTTGGTCGGATCGCCGGCCGACAGCGCAGTCCCGGTACTGCCGCGGGCCACTAACATTCGGCGCCATAGCTCGCCAGTAGCTGTGCAAGATCCATCAGATCGACGTCGCCGTCACCGTCGAGATCCCCGTCGCCCGGATCAGCCCCGCTGCTCGTGCCATAGTTGCTGAGCAAAATGGACAGGTCCGCCAAGTCCACGTCGCAGTCCCCGTCGAGGTCGCCGACGAGATCGCTCACGCGGGTCCCTTCGACGATCGTGCAGGTGACGGCGCTCATGCCACCCGGATACCATTCGCCGTCCAGATCCGTGTTTGACATGAAACCCACGCCCGAGGACGCGATGTTCCAGACGCCGTCGATCAATGGCGGCGAGTCAGACTCCGCGACGATCCAGTAATTCACGTCCGCTTCCAGCAGCGGATGGTCCTGAGAGTCCAATACCTCGAGCACCGGGTTCCACCCGACCGCCGAAACATTGAAGTTCCACGTCTCGTAGATGGTGTCGCCCGGAATGCTCACGTGGCCGTCGTTGTTGTCGTTCCGCAGCGTCACGGTAACGAGCGCATGATGCTGTCCGGAGAAGTCATTGTTCATGAACCAGAGGCTGATCCGGTCCAGTGTGTAATTAGCGCCTGGTGTGAAGCGCAAAGCGACCGACTGGTCAATGAAGACGTCGTAGCCCCACAAGCCGAACGGACCGCCGAACGGATCCTCCGTCTCGTAGATAATCTCCCCTCGCGCAGCAGGCGCAGCGAAACTCATCGTTGCGGCCGTCCAGACAGCGACCAGCATGGCCTTCCGGCGGATTCGAGCGACCGAATGTTCATTTCTGCTCATCGGCTTGCTCCTCGACCGACACTTGTTGTCTCGAGAAAACTCGAGACTACCCTGTATCCCATTGATAACGAGCTGCCGCGCCGAAAGCAATCTCATTTGCCGCGGGAACGGCGTCGGCCGGGCGCCTACCGTGCTCGATATACCACCTCGCCGCCGATCACAGTCTGCAAGACACGCGTGTTGAGGATTTCGGTCGGCTCGCACGTCATGATGTCGCGATCGACGACGATGAAGTCGGCCAGTTTGCCGGGTTCCAGCGACCCCTTTGACCGCTCCTCGAAAGCGGCATAGGCGGCGTCGAGGGTGAACGAGCGCAAGGCCTCCCCACGCGTCATCCGTTGCTCGGGGTGCCAGCCGCCCGGCGGCTGCCCGTCCGCGTTCTGGCGTGTGATCGCCGCGTAGATACCGAGAAACGGGTTGTGCGACTCGACGGTGAAATCGCTGCCGCCCGCGATCGGCACCCCGGTCCGCAGCAGGCTCGCCCAAGCGTACGCACCCCTAGCCCGCTGGGGCCCGACCCGTGCCCCGGCCCAACGCATGTCGCTGGTGCAGTGCGCCGGCTGCATCGACGGAATCACACCGAGCCGCTGGAAACGCGGAATGTCTTCCGGGGCCAGCAACTGGGCGTGCTCGATGCGGAAGCGGTGGTTTTCTGTCGGCCGACGGCTGAGCGCGACGGCGTAGGCGTTCAGCGTCTCGCGGTTGGCCCGGTCGCCGATCGCGTGCGTGCAAACTTGATACCCTTGCCGCAGACCGTCCTCGGCCACCGTGCGTATGAATTCCGGTTTCATCACTGACAGACCAACGTACGCTTTGCCGTTGCTATCGAGCGGACGGTCGCTGTACGGT
>JBHHZX010000331.1:0-4349 GCA_046758265.1 Phycisphaerae bacterium | reverse complement strand
TCGGGAACGGGAGGGGCCGGTGCCGGCGTCGCCGGCACGCTATTCTCGGAATCCACCAGCCAACGACTCTGCGGGAGCCTTTGCATGAGCATAGAGAAAGTCGTCGTCATTGGCTCCGGACCGGCCGGGCTGACAGCAGCCATCTACGCCGCCCGCGCCGCCCTCAATCCGCTCGTCTTTGAAGGGTTCAACGCGGGCGGACTGATTCCCGGCGGTCAGCTCATGTTCACGACCGAGGTCGAGAACTACCCGGGTTTCTCCGAAGGCATTACCGGCCCGGCGATGATGAAGGCTTTCCGCGATCAGGCCGAGCGCTTCGGCACCCGTTACATCCGCGAAGATGTCACCGAGGTTGACTTCAGCACACGTCCCTTCGTCGTCAAGAGCGACGAGCACACCGTCGAGACGCACGCCGCCATCATCGCGACTGGTGCCCGCGCCAACTGGCTCGGGCTGGAGAACGAGCGGCGCCTCGCTGAGAGCGGCGGCGGTGTCTCGGCCTGCGCCGTCTGCGACGGCGCCCTGCCGTTGTACCGTGATCAGGAATTGGTCGTGGTGGGCGGCGGTGACTCGGCGATCGAAGAAGGCAGCTACCTGACGAAATTTGCCAGCAAGGTCCACCTGGTTCATCGCCGCGACCAGCTCCGCGCCGGCAAGGCCATGCAGCAGCGCTTCTTCAAGCTGGTCGAGCAAGGCAAGATGGCACCCGTCTGGGACACGATCGTCATCGACGTCCTTGGCGACCCGAGCATCACCGGCGTGCAGCTCAGGAACGTCAAGACCGAGGAAGTCCGCCAGCTGCCGTGCAAAGGGCTGTTCCTGGCGATCGGCCACACGCCGAACACCGAGCTGTTCAAGGATTACCTCGACCTCGATGGCAAGGGCTATGTCAAGCTTGCAAACCCTGGCGCGACGTACACGAGTGTCGAAGGCGTCTTCGCCGCCGGCGACGTGGCCGATCATGTCTACCGCCAGGCGGTCACGGCCGCTGGTACGGGCTGCATGGCGGCGCTCGACGCCGAACGCTGGCTCGCGGCAAAGGGAATCGAGTAGAGTCTGACTCTGTTATCAGGCGTTGCGTTGTAGCGGCCAGCGCCGCTGCCGACCGTAGAGCCACGGGCCGTGTCGGGATGGAGGCAGATAGCTGCCCCCGAGGTCCTTTTGGCCAGGCGCCGTGCGAACAATCGAGAACCCACGTCCGGAGAACGTGGTCCAGCCGTCCATGTCACTGCGCGTACTTACGGCACTCTACACGAAGCCAGTCTACATATTCATCGTACGTCACCCATCCGTACCTCCTGCTTTCCTTATCCGGATCTGCGTCGGCCCAGTCTAGCCTCTCGTGTACGAGCGAAAAGAAATCACAATCTTGCTCGTCATCAAATGCACTCGAGGGAACTTCAAGATAAAAGTCGTAATACCGCTCCCGAAACTCCGGCACGGTCCACTCGCCCCGCAGGAGCCTATCAATCATTCGCAAAAGCGCTGCTTTGTTCTCATCCATCGCTAATCGCAGGCAAGTAGGGTTCCCTGTGGGGACCACCTGTGGGACCAAGTACACGCTTGTTACAATAAACAGGTTTCCGTGGTCATCCTGTAGACCTCACGCGGGCCCTGCGGGGTCGCTGTCGGATAGAATTCGGCGTACGTGCCGTTCAAGCGCGGGCAGCCTGTTTCGCACGACGTCCCACACGATCTCTGGATCGATGCCGAAGTATGCGTGAATCAGGATGTCCCGTGGGCCGGCGATCTTCTTCCACTCCACCTGCGGGTACCGCGTTCGAACATCGCTCGGAATCTCTTTGACCGCTTCGCCGATGATCTCGAGATTGCGGACCACGGCGTCGACGGTCTTCTCGTCGCGCTGGAACGTCTCCAGCGTCAGCCCCGCCGTGTAACGCGCGATCTTTGCGCCAGCGGCCAGAATATCTTCAAGATATACCTTCAAAACCCGGGGCATACACGGCTTCCGCAAGAATCGCCGGCCGCAGACGCGGCTTGATGCTGCCTAGCAGCACGAGGTCGACTTTGCGACCGAACAGGTCTTCGAGGAAAAACTTCAGGTCCATGTAGATGTCGAACGACTTGGTCGTAAGCTCGACGAGGAAGTCCAGGTCGCTGGTTGGCTATGCCTCACCGCGGGCGCCCGAGCCAAACAGGCCGATTCGCCGCACGCCAAGCCGTTCCAGCGCGTGCCGGTTCTCGGCCAGGGTTTTGAGGATGTGCTCAGCCTGCTGCGTCATTCTATCGACTCTTGCCCCGGATCATACGCGCTTGCGCGTGCCGCCCGGGTGGCATGTCCGCTGCCTTGGGCGACATGCCTTTAAGGATCCATGGCCGCGAAGACGCGACCATGCCACCCCTTGCGGGCGCAGCGTCGACGCGCTTAGCCCTTCTTTTTCTCCAGCGGCTCGAAGCGGCCCTCCAATTTCTCCAGGACCTGCGGCAGCGTCGTGTACTCCATCTCGTCGAGGGGCAGGCGGTGCGGTTCGAACGGCCCGGCGCGGCGCATGTAGCCACCGATGAAATTCGCCAACCGCCGCGTCTCATCAAAGGAGACGTCCTGAAACATATCTCGCGGCCCGAAGAGCTTGCCGTTGGAGACCTGGAAACCGGCAGCAATGACGCGTGGCGGGCCGTCGAAGCGCGTCGGGTGCGCATCCTCGAAACCCACGGGCATGAGCGGTCCGTTGTGGCTCCCCCGCATCCAGCCCTCCACGAGATGAGGGAGGGCGAAGGCCTCCAGCACTTCGCCCACGGCCGGGAAACCGCTCTGTGCCCGCACGATCATGACCGGGTCGTCTTTGCCGACATAGCGCCCGGCGATGTACCCGAGCCGCTCTACAGAGGCGACACCCGCGACTTCGTCGTCCTTCTTGCGGTAGACCCCCATGACGACGTAGCGGGAGGGCGAGCCGATAAAGACCAGCATGTCGTAGAGTTCCTCGGGGCATTGAAAGGTCAGGGCCTTGTTCTCCTTCACATCCAGGATCCGGAACTTGAAACCGTCATGCAGCGAAGGGTCGATCACCAGGCCGGCAGTGTTAAACGGATCGGCGAAGATCTTATAGAAGGGGAGGTTCCACGCACCGGGCGAAGTCTTGTCGGCCATGAAGATGAGGATGGGTTCCGACTTGCGCTCCTCAAACTCCATCTCCGCCACGCCCGGACCCAGGCCTTTGATGTTTCCGCTGAAGGTGTCGGAGAGCAAATCCTGGCCGGCACCGTAGAGTTTAAGGTTTGTGGCGACGGCGGTGGTCGCGACGAACGTGTCCCAGGCGAGCTTATGGATGTTCTCATTCATTGTCCCCAACTCGTGGGTCATGATGAGCTCCAGGTCGTCGCCGCAGTGCATGACACGGAAGTCAACCAGCTCGCCTTTCTCGCGGGCACGGGTCAGGCGCTCTTCCGCTCGCTCGATAAGCCGTGGGTGGATGCTGGAGTGCCCAACATACCCGCCCACGTCCGCCTTGATGACGCTCACTGTGATCTTCGGCATCTTATCAACCTCTTTTCCGACGACCTGTTCTCGCTTCCGCGGCGAATTCCGCCGATCTCAGCCGAGGTTTCCCGTTTGGCTCGAGCCCGACCACATCGTCGGACGTTCCTGTCGTCATAGTACCCGCACCCGGCGGCCGCCGGAACGGGTTCTTTTTCCGGTTCACCTCTCGCAGCGGCCAGAATTCGCAGGCCCGATCTTTCCCAATCGTTAACAACGCCTTCCGCCGTTCTTCGCGCCGACCCGGCCTGCGGCTGCTCGGCTCCTGGGAGTGCAGATCTGGCGTTTGGGTCGGTGTGCCGGTTAAATACTCTGCATGAGCCGCAGTCCCGACGACATCGTCCTCTCCGTGCGTGACGTCGTTGTCCGCTTTGACAAACCCGACGGCAGTGGCACGATCACCGTCCTGAGCGGTGTCACCTTTGACGTGATCCGCGGCGAGACGCTGGTAATCATGGGCGGCTCCGGGTGCGGTAAGAGCACGCTGCTCAACTGCCTGATCGGGGAGATCGAGCCCGCCCAGGGCGAGATCATCTATAGCTTCCCCGATCTGGGCCGGGTCGACCTCGCCCGGGTCGACGCCGCCACCGCCGACGTATTGCGCAAACGGTTCGGCATCCTGTTCCAATCAGGCGCGTTGTTCAGCTCGATGACCGTGGCGGAAAATGTGGCCCTGCCGCTCCAGGAACATTCGCACGTTGACAAAGCGGTGATCGACATCGTCGTCGCGATGAAGCTGCAACAGGTGCACATGCTCGAACACCGCGCTAAGCGTCCGGCGCAGCTTTCCGGCGGACAGAAGAAACGCGCCGGCCTGGCGCGGGCCACCGCCCTCGATCCGGAGATTCTG
>JBHHZX010000330.1:0-4386 GCA_046758265.1 Phycisphaerae bacterium | reverse complement strand
GCAGGAGTTTGCCGCGGGTCCGGGCCGCTGGGCTGGCGGTGGAGATCTGCGGCAAGCCGGCGCGATACACGGTCGATTTCGAGAAGAAGCGACTGCGGATCGAGCCCACCCGCGAGCTAGTTCAAAAGGGAGGCCGCCTATACGTCGATTTTGCAAACATCTTCGGCCAGCACGTGTTGCACCCGTGGATCGAACTGCAGCCGGGGCGCGGGGGCTGAATCGATGGGTGATCTCGCGACGGGCGATCATGCAAAGCGGCCCGTCGCGATACGCGACGGGCCGCGGCAAAGGCGAAACAGCGAATCGATCCTTGGGACCTACGACTCTGTTGTCGTCGAGTTCTCGACGACTACGTCCAAGTGTAGTTGCAGAACGGACGGGCGGTGATCTTCGGCGTGGCGGCCACAAGCCAGTTGCTACCCTTGCCGCGCGTCACGGCCTTGATCCCCACGCCGAATTTGTGCCTCAGGTAGCGATAAGCGGCTGTTGGCGTGGCGTTGTTCCATTGAGCGCCGAACCACCTGCAAAACTGTACGTTATTGAACTTGTAAACGCAGGCGCCCTGGCTGACGTACTTGATCCACTTGTTGGCGCCCGAGGGTGAGAAGGCAGTCACGTTGCCCACACCCGAGAACTGCTGGTTGATCGCGCGATACGATCCGATTTTGGCCTGAAGCTCTCTCTTCTGGGTGTTGTACTTGCTCGGGCTGTACGACGTGCTGGGCCAAGTGGAACGGGCGGTGGTCCGGCCGTACCACTTCGTTTTCGTGCCCGTGGAGCGTCGCGTGGTGCCCGATTTCCAGGTTCTTCGTGTAGCTGGCATACTTGATGTCTCCCTGAACTCACTGTTCGCCTGTTGAATGCGCCGAGTTGTCTCGATAGAAGTATCGGAAGCTCCCGCACGTAAGTTGAGGCGGGAACAAGATTTTTCTCGCGCGAGGTCCGCGCGCACCGTTTTTCACGAGCCGGCCTGTGGCATGGCTTGTCAGCGGATATACTCTTGCGGCAGATTTGTAGTGGCCTTCCGCAGCGTTTGGAGGGACAATCTGCGCGGGCGGAAGTCTCGATCGCGGAGGTAATTGCGATGAACCGGCGTCGTCACGGGCGGTCGGAGACCGCGAACGGGTCTCCGCAGCGCAGGATCGTCGGTTGCGGATTCGTGTTGGCCGGGCTATGCGCCTGGGCGGCGCCGCTCATCGGCCAGGAACCGCCGCCTGCGACCAAGGCGGTGGTCATACCGATCAAAGGCGAGATCAATGATGTCTTGCGGCGCAGCATCGAACGACGGCTGGACGAGGCCCGGGCCGACGGCTTCGATCTGGTGGTCTTCGAAATGGACACGCGCGGGGGGTTGGTCACCAGCGCCCTCGACATCTCCAAGCTGATCAAGCGGCTGCCGGACGAGAACATTCGCACGGTGGCATGGGTTAACGATCAGGCCTACAGCGCCGGAGCTCTCATCTCGGTGGCGGCCCAAGAGATTCTGATGAGTTCGACAGCGTCCATCGGCGACTGCGCGCCGATCATGATCAGCCCTATCGGCGGCATGGAGCAGCTCGGAGAGACCGAACGGGCCAAAGCTGAAAGCCCCATTCTCCAGGAGTTTCGTGATTCAGCCGTGCGGAACGGCTATGACCACTTGCTCTGCCGGGCAATGGTGACCGTGGGCATCGAGGTCTGGTGGGTGGAAAACAAGCAGACCGGCGAGCGGAAGTTCGTCGATGGCAGCGACAAGAAGCAGTTGATCGACGACGTCGACGCCGAACAGCGCGAATGGCAAGTCGTGAAGACCTATCGCGATCCGCGCTTTGACAAGGAGGTCCCGGCGAAGACACCGACCGACGAAGAGGGCGAGTTGCTGACGCTCTCCGAGGGCGAGGCCGTGGCCTACGGCTTTGCGAATGCCATCGCCGCCGATTTGCAGCAGGTGGCGGCCCAGCTTGGGCTGGCGGCGGCGCTGAAGCGGATTGATACCAGCGGGTGGGAGAATTTCGCCATGTGGCTCAACAGCCCACTGGTACGCGGGATTCTGTTCGTCATCATGCTGCTCGGGGCGTATATCGAGTTTCAATCGCCGGGCCTGATCGTCCCCGGCGTCACCGCGCTGGTGGCCCTGGGTATCTTCCTGGGGGCGCCGTACGCCGCCGGTCTGGCGGACATCTGGACGATCATCCTGCTGGTGGTCGGGCTGGTGTTGCTGGCGGTCGAGATCTTCGTGCTGCCGGGGTTCGGCGTCGCGGGTATCCTCGGCGTCGTGCTGATTCTGGTGGCCTTCCTCGGGTCGTTCGTGCCGGCTGAGCCCGGCGCGCCCCCGTTCTCGTGGCCGAGCCTCGACAGCACATGGACCGCCATTCAGACCGGCATCCTGGTCCTGTCGAGTAGCGTCATTATCGCGGTGACAGGCATCGCGCTGCTCGCGCGGTATCTACCGAGCATGCCGTTCGGCCGTCGCCTGGTCCTGGCCAATCCCCAAGACGCCGACGCCCTGGCGATCTCCGACCCCCACCCCAACGTGGCGCTGGTCGGCGATATCGGGATCGTGACGGGCGACCTGCGGCCCGGCGGGCAGGCCCGTTTCGGTCAGGAGATTGTGGACGTGCAGAGCCAGGGCGAATATGTTGATGCCGGCCGGAGTGTGCAGGTCATCGTCCACGACGGTCCAAAGGTCGTCGTCCGCCCGTTGCCGGACGAAGCGTAACAAACGGGGCGGCGTTTCGAAAAGGAAGTAGCGATGGGCAGTTGGATTGGGATCGGCATCGCAATCATCGCGATTGTGGTCGGGATCGCGGCCTTCATCGTGATCGTGAACTTCGGGCGGCTCTGGATCACCGCCTTGTCCGCCAAGGCCAACGTCAGCATGCGGGAACTGGTCGGGATGTGGCTGCGCAAGGTGAACAGCGGCGTCATCGTCTACACCAAGATCCAGGCCTGGAAGGCCGGGTTGACCGACATCACCACCGCTGAGCTCGAAAACCATTACCTAGCCCGCGGCCGCGTGCCGCACGTGGTGCAAGCGTTGATCTCGGCGCAGCGCGCCAAGATTCCGCTGGATTTCCGAACGGCCTGCGCGATCGACCTGGCGGGGCGCGATATCGTTGACGCCGTCAATACCAGCGTCAATCCCAAGGTCATCGACTGCCCGAACCCCGAGTCGGGACGCGTGACGATTGACGCCGTCGCCAAGGACGGCATTCAGCTCAAGGCCCGGGCCCGCGTGACCGTGCGCACCAACATCCCTCGGCTGGTCGGCGGTGCCACCGAGGAGACCGTGATCGCCCGCGTCGGTGAAGGCATTGTCTCCGCGATCGGCTCGGCTGTCTCGCACAAGGAAACACTCGAGAACCCCGACGAGATTTCGAAGAGCGTCCTGGCCAAGGGCCTCGACGCGGGCACCGCGTACGAAATCCTGTCGATTGACATTGCCGACGTGGACGTCGGAGTCAACATCGGCGCCCGGCTGCAAGCCGACCAGGCCGAAGCCGACAAGAAACGCTTCCAGGCCGAGGCGGAAAAGCGCCGGGCGCTGGCGATCGCCCTGGAACAGGAGAACCTGGCCAAGGTCGCGGAAAACCGGGCGCTGGTCGTGCTGGCCGAGGCGGAAGTTCCCAAGGCAATGGCCGAGGCGTTCCGTAGCGGGAACCTGGGCATCCTGGACTACTACCGGATGAAGAATATCGTGGCCGATACGGGCATGCGCGAGCGCATCGCCGGCGATCAAGGCGAGTCCGGCGACAAGAAGGAGTAAGCCGTGAGCCGCGGTTGGTCGCCGCGAGTGGAGCATGACAACCTTGTTCTTGGCCGACGGCATTGATTTTGATTCGAGGATCTGGATTTACCTGATCTTTGCGGCGCTGAGCGTCATCGGGGGCATATTCAGCAAGAAGAAGAAAGGGGAGCAAGAGAGGTCAAAGCGCGCTCCCCGACCGGGAGGCGGGCCGAAGGCGCGCCCCCACGCTCCTGCGCCGCCGGGCGCTCCCAAAGTGCCGCCACCGCTGCGTCCCCCTCGACCGGCACGGGTGCCGACAGCGGCTCCCGCGCGACCACGGTTCGCCGAAGCGCGGCCCGCCAGGCCGCGGCCCAGCCCGTTGCCCCCGCGACCGCTGGAAGCACGGCCGGGCCAGCCGATGCAGCCTCCCACCGCGCGCCCGCGGGTACGCGAAACGCCGCCCCAGCTCGCGCCCACGGTGGCAGAAGTCGAAGCGGCGCCCCTGGAACTCACGAGGCCGGGAACGCCCGTCGGCGAAGAGATCGCCGCGCCGGAGCGACGTATCGTCGGCCCCAGCGTCCAGGTTCGGCGAGTGCGGCGGCTGCTGCGCAGCACATCCGGGTCGCAGACGGCGTTCGTCCTGTCTGAAATCCTTGCCCCGCCGGTCGGCCTGCGAGACA
>JBHHZX010000329.1:0-4420 GCA_046758265.1 Phycisphaerae bacterium | reverse complement strand
TGATCGATGAGCAACGCTATATCCGCGGCTTCACCGTCTCGCCCGACGGTCGCTGCATCGCGATGCACTCCACACCCGACAGCGAGCTGATCACGAACGAAGGCTGGTCGCGCGTTGACATTTACGACACCATGACGAAGGAAGTCACGACGCTGCCGGACAAGCTGTATCGAGAACAGGCGCCGTCGCCATACGGCTGGCTGGAGGAGTTGGCATGGTCGTCGGATTCGCGGGCGCTGGCGTTCACGGTCGCCTGGGATGGCTATCCGAACGAGATCCTGGTGGCTGAGTGGCGCGGGGACGAGCCCACCGTAGCGGCCAGCGTCTCGCCGGCCGTCAATGTTCGCAAGCTCACGCGGCCCGACGATGAGACGTCGGTCGGGGCCGGGCTGCACTGGCGGCCAAACTCGCGCGATCTCTGTATCCTGGCCGAACGCCGGGCGCGGCAACACGTTCTCGACATTTCAGACGTCCGCGACGGCAAGCAGGGTCGGTTCAACGTGCTGACGCCGGGTGACGTGGTCGTCCATTCGTACCGTTTTTCGAAGCGTGGCGGGCGTCTGGCGGCGGTGATCAGTAGCCCGACGCACGCCCGCGACGTTTTTCTCGTTAACGGGCCCGGCGATTACGTGCGACTTACCGACAACAACCCGCAAATGGCGACCTGGAAGATGCCACAGATTTCGCTGGTCACCTGGACGGGCGCCAACGGCGACCAGGTCGAGGGCCTGCTGGAGCTGCCCTACGGCCACGACCTTGAAAAAGACGGTCCGTTGCCGATGATCGTCGAGCTGCACGGCGGCCCGACCGCGTCCAGCATGATCGGGTTCCGCTATTGGTGCTATGGCCGTACGATCATGCCCGCCAACGGCTACGCGCTGTTCAGCCCGAATTATCGTGGCTCGACCGGTTACGGCGACAAGTTCATGACCGAACTGATCGGCCGCGAAAACGACATCGAGGTCGAGGACATCCTCGCCGGCGTGGAGGCGATGGTCGAGCGCGGCGTCGCCGACCCGGAGCGCCTCGGCGTGATCGGCTGGAGCAACGGCGGCTTTTTGACCAACGCAGTGATCACGCGCAGCGGGCGCTTCAAGGCCGCCAGCAGTGGCGCGGGCATCGTGGACATGCTGATTCAGTGGGGCATCGAAGACACGCCGGGGCACGTCGTCAACTTCATGCGAGGGTTGCCGTGGGAAAAGCCCGAGGCCTACCGCAAGGCCTCGCCGGTGTACAGCTTGAACAGGGTAACCACACCGACGCTGATCCACTGCGGCGGCAACGACGCGCGCGTGCCGCTGGCGCACAGCCGCACGCTCTACCGCGCGCTGCACAAGTACTGCGATGTTCCGGCCATGTTGCTGGTCTACCCTGACCAGGAGCATAGCCTAGCGAAATGCAGTATGCGTCAGGCGAAAATGGAGTGGGATTTGGCCTGGTTCGAGCGCTATATTCTCGGCGAATCGGGCGAGGAGGCCGGCGACTCGGAGTCCCAGGAACAGGTGCCCGGGTTGTGATGTGCCGATGAGAAAGCGCGTCCTCATACTTTGCACGGGGAATTCCTGCCGCTCGCAGATGGCGGAAGGCTTCTGGCGACACTACGCCGGCGACGCGTGGGACGTGTTCAGCGCCGGGGTTTCGCCGGTCGGCGTCAACCCTCTGGCAGTCCAAGCTATGGCTGAGGTCGGCGTCGATATCGGCGGCCACACCAGCAAGGCGCTCGACACGTTCATCGGTCAACCGTTCGACCTGCTGATCACGGTGTGTGCCAACGCCGACCGTCATTGCCCCACGTTCCCGGGCGTGGGCCGAAAGGAACGCTGGTCGTTCGACGATCCGGCCGCCGCCGTGGGCAGTGAGCAAGAGCGGATGCAAGCGTTTCGCCGCGCGCGCGACCAGATTGGGGCGAAGATTCGACAGTGGCTGGCCGAAGCGTAGCAAAGGCGGCTGACAGGGCCCCGGCGGCTAGGGTTCACTTCATTCCCACGTTTCTACGTTTTCACGTTTGCCAGTTGCACCGCCGCCAGCGGGCCGAAGATCAGGATCGGAATCCAGGCAATCAGCGCGGCGTACGCCTCCTCCTTGACGATGCTGTGCGCCACGAACGCGACCAGGAAGAACGCTCCGGCCAGCAGCAGCGCTCGCCCCCCCGCGGCCATTACGTTGCAGGGTTCGCGTGTCAAGAAGAACGGCAGGGCCAGTAATAACAGCACCCATTGCAGCAACGGCTGCGTCAGCCGGATGTGACGGCTCATATCGATTGTCGGGCGACTCGCCAGGTTGCGGCTCTGTAGCAGCGTGTTCAACTGGGTCAGGCTTAACAGATCCGCCCATTGCGAATTCCGCCGCAGGACCAGCTCTTCCGGCGTCAGCGTGAAGGGGTATTCGTCGACGTATTCGGGTTGGATTGGTGGTCCGAGCCCCCGGTCTTCCAGCGGGTCGTACAGGGTGACGCGGGTGCCGCGCGCGAGTTCCCAGATGCGTCGCTCGACGTTATAGGTCGCGGCGTCGGCCTGGATCAGGTGTCGCGGCCGGTCCTCGGCGTCGGGTTCGATGATGAACAGGCTTTCGAGCCGGCTTTCGCGCGGAAAGAAGCTGGCGGCGTGCAGGATGGCGTTGTTGTCGTCGCGGGCACAGTGCACGCCGGTGGTTCGCTGAACGATGACGTCGTCGTGTTTGCGGGCGATCTTGTGCGCGAGCTTGGGAAGCAGCAGCTCGCGGTTCGCCATCCACACCGCTACGAGCAGGACGGAACAGACCGCCACCGGCACGGCCAGGCGTTGCAGCGGCATTCCAGCTACGATGAGCGCGGTCAGCTCGTTGTTGCGGAGCATCATGCCCAGTGTGAAGCCGGCGGCAATCGCCATCAACGGCCCGCCCAGTTGCGAATAGTAGAGCGGTAGGTTGCAGAGGTAATAATCCGCCATCAGCCGCAGCACTTCAAGCACCGGCAGCGAATCGTCTTCGGTAAACTCGTCAATGTTGACGAGCAGGTCGGTCAGTATATAAAGCCCGATGCCGACCAGCATCAGGATCACGTAGCCCGAGAGAAACGTGCGGGCGACGTAGCGGTCGACGATGCTCATGACTGCTTCCTCATCGTCGCACCCCGAACTGCACTATGAACCCATCGGCCAGACCAACCAATGCCAGTCCCCCCCAGATCACGTATGGGCCCAGCGTCTCGGTGCCGACGTTTTCGGTGAGTTGGCGGCCCATCAGCATCAGAACCGTGACGATGCCGAAGGGGATGCACGCCAGTCCGAACGCCGCCAGTGCCCGCGAGCCGCGAAAGATCACGCCCAACGCGGCACCCATCAAAATGGTGACCAGCGCGCTGCCGGCAAAGCCGAGGCGGAAATGGATCAGCCCGCCAACCTTGCGCCGCAGTTTGTCCGCCGCCCGGCGCAGTGCTATCCGGGCATCCTCAAGGGCAATGTTGGTCGGCAGGACGGTGTCGGTGTCGATCACGGCGGCAGGGCCGTATTGCTCCATCTCGTCGAGCACGTGCTGCGGCAGCAAGAGGCCGTCCAGCCGGAGGGACTCCTTTTCGCGCGCCGTTTCGTAATCAACCGAGCGGGGATTGTATTCCAGCACCGGCTGATCCGGGGTTCGATTCAGTTCCAGCGCGACGAGGGTTCCGCCGGTGGCGATCGGACCGGCGATCAGCTTGGCCGTGGCGGCCGCGTAGCGCGTCGGCCGCTTGCTCGCGGGGTCGTACTTGGCGACTTTTGCACCGGCGAGCAGCAACTCTTTCTGGCCCGGAACGCACGACTCTGCCGTGATTTCGAAGCGGGCGGCATTGGTGTCGCACAGGACGAGGGTTTCATTGTTGTCGAGCCGTTCGGCTGCATCGACGTAGAATATGTAGCCGCAAAGCCGATCACGGAAATGGTTGATGTCGGCCAGCAGGTCGCGCGCTTCCCACGGCGCGGCCCGCCAGCGGTAAAGCGTTTTGAGGTCCACCATGGAGGGTTTGACCGGAAACCGGATCGGTACCGGAACCGGTCCGATCTTCTGCTCCGGCCACTGGACGACGCGTTTGCCGAGCTCGTAGTAGCGCGCAGCGGTGACGTAGATCGTGACTTCGACCTGCGTGCCGCTGGCGTCGAATTGGCAGAGTCCACCTTCGGCTAGTAAGAAGCGTTCTAGCTCCCCTTCCGCGTCGATCATCAGGAACGTTGGCCGCTCGACCCAGAAGTAGCTGACGCCGTGGCCGGGAGGGTCGAAACCCTTCTTGATCAGTTCCGCTTTGCGAACGGGCTGCACCCGCTGTGCGGTGAGCATGTACTGGTCTTTCCCGGCCTTGCCGTAGTGGATGTATCCGTTTTGCAACAGGCGGTGGAAGGCCAGGTCGCGCACATTGCCACGGGCGAAGTACTCGATCTGCTTCATGAAACGAGGGATCACCAGGTTGATC
>JBHHZX010000328.1:0-4464 GCA_046758265.1 Phycisphaerae bacterium | reverse complement strand
ACCCGTTTTGCGTGCGCTCACCATCTGCGTTGTCGGCCCCCAGAGCGCCACGGTTGCTGAGGAACGCCCGGACGCACTTCGGGAGCTGGAAGCCTATCGGGCGGCGCTGCGCACCGCCCACATCGAGTGGTCAATCGTCGATCACACGGCCAAGTTCTACCGCGCCGAAACGCGCTTCAAAACCTCGAAGTTTGCCGGGGACGATATCATCATCATCGAGCGCGGTGACGAGAACGGCGTGGTCTTGCGAACGATCGACGGCAAGGTTGCCGAGGTTGGAGGAACCGAGCCTGCCTATTCGTTTCAAACCGACGGGCAGGGATGGCATCGCATGGGGGATCCTCTTCAGCGCCTGAATGTCTATCCCCGGCGTCCGAGGGTGCGCGACGACTTGCGGGCGCTAGGGGCGGCTGCCGCGTTAGTCCGGTGGGACATTCATGACGTTATCTGGCGTGACCCCGCCCCGAACCCGATCGCGTGGAAATATCACGAGTGGCGCGAAGGCGATCTCCATGTGGTCCGCGTGCGAAACAGTTATGGGACAAAGAGATTCTGGCTCGACCCGCAGCGGGCCTGGTCCCCGGTACGCGTCAGGTACCAGCGCGACGACGGAGTTTGGTTCGAGTCGCGCAGCACGCTGAAGAAGTTCGACGCCGTCTGGTTCCCCGAAACCGTCCTGATGTTCACGAGCCGATACAAAGAGGGCCGGGAGCCGGCCCAGATCGTGCGGGTGTATTCGGCAACATTCAACCGTCCGGAGCACCCACAGCGCCTGACGCCGGCGGACATCGGCGTGCAGGTTGGTATGGACGTCGTCGTCTACGACGAGGACATGAGCTGGAACGTAGGCAAATGGGACGGCGAGAAGGTTGTCTCCTTCGAGGAGTTTGCCAAACGTCTGCATGCGGGCGAGCTGAAGGAAGGGCCGAACTTCATCCGGGCGGCTGTGAAGGCCAGCGCAAAACAAGCGAAGGAGCGCCAAGCGGCGCAAGGCCCGCAGGTGGCCGGAACGCCCGGTTGGGCTACGCCGTTGACCGCCGAGGGGGCCAGGAAGGCTTTGCTGCTGAGCCCGAAGCAGCTCGAATCGTTCTGGGAAGCGTACACGACGGCCTTCATCAAGAAGTACAAGCTCAACGAAGAGCAGACACAGAAGGCCCTCTCGATCCTCAAGCACTGCCAGCAGCAGGCTCATGGCCACGTGCATCGACACAAGAGCGAGTTCGACCGCCTCGACGAGCGCATCAAGGCGCTCAGGAAGCTGAAAGGCCCGGAGCGGAGCAAGGCCGAAGCGCAGATCCGGCGCGACCGCGAAACGCTCCTCAAACCGCTCGACGACATCTTCGAACAGCAGCTCAAGCCGCGCCTTGACAAGCTGCCGACGCGCGCGCAGCGCAAGGACGCGGAGGGCAGGCGCAGCCCCAAGACGCCAGACAAGGAGGGCAACTAACCCGCGCTGCGCGACCCGGCCTCCGCCAAGACAAGCGCCACCTGCGACCAAGAGTTGCCCTTCGCGACTTGGCATCTCGAGCCCCGGCGAACTCGGAGCCGAGGACAGCCGGTGGACCCCCGCTGCCCTGCTCCACAAGTCCCGATAGTTCGTTAAGATACGGCAGCGCCGGACTGCTGGGTCCGGCGCGACCGGCCACTATTGTGGCATGGGGTTCGCAGCCGAAGTGCAACCGGCGGCGGGCCACAGCCATAGAGGTGGTGCAACGTGCACCGCTCTGGCCACGGACGGCTTCGAGGCGGTCTTCGCTTTGGGAGTGAACTAGAGGTAGACAGAGCATGCCCCAGCCCGGCGATGCCTTTGCGCTGCAAGACGAGCCACTGTGGTTTAAGGACGCCATCATCTACGAACTGCACGTGCGCGCCTTTTACGATAGCGACGGCAACGGCATGGGCGACTTTGCCGGGCTCACGCAGAAGCTCGACTACCTGCAAGACCTGGGCGTGACGGTGATCTGGCTGCTGCCGTTCTATCCTTCGCCCTGGAAGGACGACGGCTACGACATTTCGGATTACAGTGCGGTGCATCCCGCGTACGGCACCCTGCGCGATTTCCGCCATTTCCTGCGCGAGGCGCACCAGCGCGGCCTGCGCGTCATCACCGAGCTGGTGCTGAACCACACCTCCGATCAGCATCCGTGGTTTCAGCGCAGCCGGCGGGCCGCGGCCGGTTCCCGCTGGCGCGGTTTTTACGTCTGGAGTGACCGCCCGGATCGCTACGCCGACGCCCGCGTGATCTTCAAAGACTTTGAGTCGGCGAACTGGTCGTGGGATCCGCGTGCCAAGGCCTATTACTGGCACCGCTTCTACTCCCACCAGCCGGACCTGAACTACAGCAATCCGCTCGTGCAGGAGGAGATGCTCAAGGTCGTCGATAGCTGGCTCAAGATGTCGGTGGATGGCTTGCGGCTTGACGCCGTCCCATACTTGTTCCAGCGCGAGGGCACAAACTGCGAAAACCTCCCGGAAACGCATCAGTTTCTCAAGAAGCTCCGCGCCCAGGTTGATCAGCGCTATCGCAATCGCATGCTGCTGGCCGAGGCCAACCAATGGCCCGAAGACGCGGTGGCCTACTTCGGAGAGGGCGATGAGTGCCACATGGCCTACCACTTCCCGCTGATGCCGCGGCTGTTCATGGCGATCCGCATGGAGGACAGCGTTCCGATCATCGACACGTTCGAGCACACGCCGCGGATTCCGGAGAACTGCCAGTGGGCCTTGTTCCTGCGAAACCACGACGAGCTGACGCTCGAAATGGTGACCGATTCCGAGCGCGACTACATGTACGGCACGTACGCCCGCGATCCACAGGCCCGCGTCAATCTCGGTATCCGCCGCCGGCTGGCCCCGCTGCTGCAGAACAATCGCCGCAAGATCGAGCTGATGAACATCCTCCTGTTTTCGCTGCCGGGCACGCCGGTGGTTTACTACGGCGACGAGATCGGGATGGGCGACAACATTTATCTGGGCGATCGCAACGCGGTGCGCACGCCGGTGCAGTGGAGCGCCGACCGCAACGCGGGGTTTTCGAGCGCCAACCCGCAGCGGCTGTTTCTGCCGGTCATCATCGACCCGGAATACCACTACGAATCGCTGAACGTCGAGGCGCAGCAGAACAACCCGCACTCGCTGCTCTCATGGATGAAGCGTCTGATCGCGATGCGGAAACGGTACAAGGTCTTCGGGCGCGGCTCGATCGAATTCCTGCACACGGACAACCGCAAGGTCCTAGTCTTTCTGAGGCGCTACAAAGACGAATGCATTATGGTCGTCGCGAACTTGTCGCGCTTCGTGCAGTACGTCCAGTTGGATCTCTCCAGGATGAAGGGGGTAACGCCGATCGAGCTGTTCGGCGGCACGCGGTTTCCCGCCATCGGTGAGCTGCCCTACTTTCTGACGCTGGGGGCGCACGCGTCTTACTGGTTCCTGCTCGAACAGCGGTGCGCAGTGCCGTTCGTCGGCATGCCGCCGGGCCACGAGCCGCCTGAATTGAGCGTATCCGTCATTTGGGACGAGGTCTTGCATGACCGTTCGCGAGAGGCGCTGGAAGCGTCACTGCCGGACTTCCTGATGGCCTGCCCATGGTTCCGGCGCAAACACCGCACGATCCGCTCCGCGACATTCCTGGATTACATTCCGATCGCGCAGAACGACAAACGGGCCTACGCCGTGCTCATGCAGGTGAACTATGTGCATGGCGAACCGGAAACGTACCTGCTGCCGCTCTCGTTCGCGGTCGGCGACAAGGCCGCCGTGATCCGCGAAAACACGCCACGTTCGATTGTCGCCCGCGTTCACATCGCCGATCTCGACGCGGAGGGTGTGCTGTTCGATGCCGCCTACGATGAAGACTACACCACGATGCTGCTGGAGGCGATCCGCAAGGGGCGTCGTTTCCGCGGTGCCTCGGGTACCCTGACCACCGCGGCCGCGCGTGCTTTCCGGCCGATGTTGCGCGCCGCCAAAGACCTGCCCGCGCCCACGCCCCGGAAAGTCACGCAACGCAATGCCTCGGTCGTGTTTGGCGAGGAGTACATCTTAAAGAGTCTGCGTCGGGTGCAAGGCGGCGTCAACGTGGAAGTCGAGATGGCCCGCTATCTGGCCGAGCAGCGCGACTTCGCGCACGTGGCGCGGGTCGCCGGCACGATCGAATACCGTCGTACCAACGAGGAGCCGATCACCACCGCGATTCTGCACACGTACGTCGCGAACGAAGGCGACGCGTGGGGTTACACGCTCGATGCGATCGGCGATTACCTCGACGATGCGCTGGGGCAGTTGGAGGAGATCGAGGAAATCGCGCCGCCGACCGACGACCTGCTCGAACTCGCCGAGTGCAAGGTTCCGTCTCACGTGGCGCGCCTGCTGGGCCCGTACCTCGAGTCGGCCCGGCTGCTCGGTCGTCGTACGGCCCAGATGCACGTGGTCTTGTCCCGTAGCGAGGGTGATCCTGCGTTC
>JBHHZX010000327.1:0-4470 GCA_046758265.1 Phycisphaerae bacterium | reverse complement strand
GGCCACGACGCCCTCCAGGTCGTGCAGTTCAAGGTAGTTCTCCGCGATGTTCTTGATCGCCTCGCCCGCCAGCGCCCGCACGAGCTTGTCCTCGGCGTTCTCGTCTTCGGCCAGCATGAGCTCGATTTTTCCGCGACAGGCCGCCAGGACGTGCTCGAGATCGCTGATGCGGGGCACGATCGCCGGCTCGTCGCAAAGCAGTGCCCGCCGCTCGGCGTTGGCGACGACGACCTCGAGTGCGCTGATCGAGGTGCGTACCGAGACGCCGGACTGCTGATTGATGTGCGGGCTGTTGCGCGCCAGCCGAACCATCTCCTCGATCACTTCGTGCACGTAGCGGGGGATTTCCACCGGCGGGCCGCCCGCGGACCGTGTTACCCAGGCGTTGTCGCGGGTGATCCGCATCGCCTCGGCGTTACTATAGGGGTAGTGCGTACGGACGACGGTGCCGATGCGGTCCTTGAGCGGCGTCACGATCCGACCGCGGTTGGTATAATCCTCCGGGTTGGCGCTGAAGACCAGCAGCACGTCGAGATTCAAGCGGATCGGGTAGCCGCGGATCTGCACGTCGCGCTCTTCGAGCACGTTGAACAGGCCGACCTGAATGCGCGGGGCGAGGTCCGGCAACTCGTTGATAGCGAAAATTCCACGGTTGCTGCGCGGAATGAGCCCGAAGTGCATCGTCTCTTCGTCCGCCAGGTACCGCCCTTCGGCATGCTTGACCAGATCCACTTCGCCGATCAGGTCGGCGATCGAAACGTCCGGCGTGGCCAGCTTCTCCTGATAGCGCTCCGAGCGATGGATCCAGCGGATCGGTGTGTCGTCGCCGCGTGCCGCGATGATGCGCCTCGTGGCCTTGAACTGGGGCTGGAGTGGGTCGTCGTAGAGTTCGGCCTCGGCCACGACGGGGATCCACTCGTCAAGCAAGTCCGGCAGGGCACGGAGAATGCGGGTCTTGGCCTGTCCGCGCAGGCCCAGCAGCAACAGGTCGTGCCCGGCGAGGATGCCGTTGATCAGTTGCGGAATGACGGTGGTCTCGTAGCCGACCAGGCCGGGGAAAATCGGCTGGTCGCTGCGCAGGCGGGTAATCAGATTCTCGCGCAGCTCGGCCTTGACCGGGCGGTGGCGATAGCCCGACTTCTTCAGTTCGCGGATTGTTTTCGGGCGGTTCATGTTGCCTCGGTTGGGTTGCGGCCCCAGCAAGTAGCGCCCGGGCCCGATAATGCGCCTACGTCTGATGGATGGTAGAGGTCGGTAGGGGGGTGGTCAATTCGGCCATCATCGGGTTTCCGCAATGTCCCGTCTGCGTTAGGCTGGCCGCGATGAAACGAGTGCTGCAAGCGTGGTACGGCCTGAGCGGCCGCGCGGGTCTGCTGCTGGTGCTGGGCGGTTGTGCCAACGGCTTGACCGAGCAGCAGCGGTTGTGGTTGGCGCGGGGCCAGGACTACTACGAGCACGAGGACTATACCCGGGCCATTGACCAGCTCAGCCGCTTTCTGGGCGAGGTGCGCGAAGGGCCGGGGGTGGCGCGGGCGCTGTTTGTCCGCGGGATGAGTAATGCTCAGGCCGGGCACCGCGCGCCGGCCTATGCCGATTTACGCCGCTGCGCCGCGACGCCGGCCGACGACGAGATCACCTGGCGGGCGTACCTCGTGCTTGGCACGCTGCACTTTGAGGATCGTCAATGGGCTCAGGCGGCGCAGAAGCTGCGCGCGACGGCCGAGCGCATGCCGACGGGGCCGCCGAAGGACACGGTCCTCTACCGGCTCGGACTGTGCCATGAGCGCACGGGACGCTGGCGAGCGGCCGCGCAGTTTTATTCCGAAATCACCAAGAGTTTCTCCGGCGGCAAGTACGCTCGGGCGGCCTACCGGCGCTTACGGCTCAACGCCAATCACTTTGCCGTTCAGTGCGGCGCGTTCCGCGGCAAGAACAACGCGGAAACACTGCGCGACAACCTCGAGGGCAAAGGCCTACGGGCGTACGTCCGTCAGGAGATAGGCGGTCGCAGGCCGCTGTATGTCGTGCTCGTCGGGCGCTTCGCCGACTATGATGAGGCCTTGGCCCAGCTCGCGATGATAAAGCGGCAATTCGTGCCGGACGCCGTCCTCTGGCCCTAGTGCTCCGTCAGCCGTCAATTGATGGTTGGGTGCCCCATGGCTTCAGCCGTGGGGGACGCGAATCGTCGAAACATTCGTGTCCCCCACCTCTAAAGAGGTGGGCCACCCAGTCCATGGGCCACCCATCCATCAATTGACCGCTGACAGAGCACTAGCGTCTAGTCGGGGCTGGTTACGGCTGTCATCCCGAGCGCAGCAAGGGAGCTTGCCTCGCTTGCCCAAGCGGCTAGATTCCTCGTCCACCTAGGGCGTACTCGGAATGACAAGGCGCGATGTGCGCGTAAGATACGCGGGAAACAACAATCTAATGGGAGGCGAGCATGAACCGCGACGAAGCCTGGCAGCTTTTGTGTGAGTACGCGCCGAACGATTCGCTGCGCAAGCACGCGCTGGCGGTGGAGGCGGCCATGCGGCACTACGCCCGGCTGATGGACGAAGACGAAGATACCTGGGGCATCACGGGCCTGCTGCACGATTTCGACTACGAGCGCTGGCCGAACCCGCCCGAGCACGCGCGCGAAGGGGCCAAAATCCTGCGCGCAAAGGGCCTGGACGAAGAGATCGTTGGCGCCATTCTCTCGCACGCAGACTGGAACACGGACGAATACCCCCGCGACCGGCCGATCCGCAAGGTGCTGTTCGCGGTCGACGAGCTGACCGGGTTTCTCATCGCCTGTGCCCTCGTGCGCCCAAACAAGCTCGAAGGTCTCGAACCCAAAAGCGTCAAGAAAAAGATGAAGACGCCGGCGTTTGCGGCAGCCGTTTCGCGTGACGACATCCGCAACGGGGCCGAGCTATTGGACGCCCCGCTCGACGACCACATTCGCAACTGCGTGCAGGCCTTGCAGGGCGTCGCGGGCGACCTGGGATTAGCCTGACACAGCGTGATCGCGGGCCGGTCAGCGATGGTGAAGTGGAAGCGGCGGAATCGGGCGAATAATCCCGGAATCAACCCGTCTTCTCTGATAGCTGGGTCACGGTGACCGGAATGAGGGTCCGCCAACCGCTGAACGCCGACGAACGCGCACTGTTGGAATTGCTGCTGCGCGATGTCGGGCCACGCCTGTTCGCGTATGTGCGGAGGGCGTTCGGTACTTGGGTGGATGCCGAGGAGATCGTGGCGGAAACGTTTGCCCGGGCGGCTGATAACATCACGGCGGTGCGCGGCTGTGAGCGGAAAGACCTGTATCTGTTCACTGTCGCCCGCAACTTGTGCCGTGACGCGTTTCGCCGGCGGCGACCGAACACGCTCCCAGACGGGCGGTTGCGCGACCATCCGGCCGCGACGGCGAGCCCGGAGGAGAGCTTTGCCGACCGGGAAGCCCGTCGGCGGCTGCTCGCCGCCGTCGCCACACTCCCCCAGCCCCAACGTGAGGTCGTGGTACTGCGCTTGTCGGCGGAATTGAGATTTGAGCAGATTGCCGAGCTGTTGCAGATTCCGCTCGGCACGGCGTTGTCGCGGATGAACGCGGCGTTGGGTCACCTGCGGAAAGAATTGGGATACGTCCATGCGTGCAGAAAAGCCTGATCGAAAACCTGAGGGCCCGGACGACGAGCTGCTCGCGGCGTTGCGGGTCGCCCTGCGACCCGGGCCGCTTCCGTCGGCGCTTTCTCATGGCATTCTGTCGACCTTGAAGCGCCGTGGCGCTCCGGCGCGATGTTTCGGACTGCCAGCGGCCCGCGTGATCTGGTTGGCGGCGGCAGCGTGCGTAATGGTAGCGGTCCTCTTCCCGCCGCACCCCGTGCCCCAAGCATCTGACGTGGCCGCTCCGTATTTCGTGACATCTGACGAGGCGGCCGAGATTGTTGCCGCGTACGCCATCCTCAGTTGGGACAGCCCCATTGACTACACGTTTGATGCGGTCGATGCCTCGCTCGGTAACATCGACCGCACCCTGCGGCGGGAGCCCGGCAGTATAAGTTTGCTGCCGTGGAGTCGCGACGACGAGTGGGACGTTCCGCTGGCGACTGACGGAAGCACGTCGCGGAGCTGGGCCCCTCCGGGGACCTTGTGCCCGGCCGTGTGATTTGGAACCCGATGGGTGACCGGCTGGTGATGCCGGTACGATTGTGACGAGGTGTAGCCATGAGAAATGCGCTAGTGTGGTTTCTGAGCATTGGCCTGTTGCCAAGTGTGGTGTTGTACGCGACTACGACGGCGACGGCGGGTCCGCGTCAGGACGGTTCGCCGGTCGCCCAGGACGGGGAAGACCGGTACTGGGAGCCGCCGGAAGAGCCCGCCGACGAGCCCGCGCCACCGCCGGCGCCCCCCGATGACAGGCCGCGCCCGCCGCGTGCCCGCGAGCAGCGACAGCCGCCCGCGCCCCCGCCGGGGGCGCCCGAGCAGCGC
>JBHHZX010000326.1:0-4488 GCA_046758265.1 Phycisphaerae bacterium | reverse complement strand
GCCGCTGATGCCTCTGACGGAAATGCCCCAACTGAGCTGCGACGAACCAGCAGACCGCATCGTCATCAGCGGCCGTGACTTCGAACTGATCTTCAGCAAAACGACGGGCACAATCGCTGCGCTGGTCTATGAGGGGCAGGCCCTCATCCGTGATGAGGAGGGCAGGGTCAACGGACCCATCCTCAACGCCTTTCGCGCTCCGGTCAACAACGATAAGTACTGTAGTGGCGGCTGGCGGCAGGCCGGCCTGGACGCGCTCCGGCGCGAAGTCCGCTATGTCACAGTTGATAAGGACAACCCCCGGGCCGTCACCATTGAAACGCTGGTCGAATCGCACGGCAAGAACGACTGCCGATTCGACCTCTACACCACCTGGAGCGTGCTGGGCAACGGCTGCATCAACGTCAGCAGCCGGATCGTCCCTCACGCCGCCCCCAACATCCTTCCCAGGATCGGGCTGCGGATGGCGCTGCCGGCCGAGCACGACACCTTCACCTGGTTCGGCCGCGGCCCGCACGAGAACTACGCGGACCGCAAGACCGGCGCGGACGTCGGCTTGTACCACTCCTCGGTTGCCGAGCAGTTTGTGCCGTATGTCGACACGCAGGAAACCGGCAACAAGGAAGACGTCCGCTGGGCGGCCCTGACGGACGACGGCGGGGCGGGCCTGCTCGTGGTCGCGGGTTCGCAGATCTGCGTCACTGCACTGCACTATACCGCCCAGGAATTGGCGGCGGCACGCCATCCGGTCGAGCTGCCGGAGCGCGACGAGGTCATCCTGTGCCTCGATTACGCCCAAAACGGCCTGGGTGGCGCGAGCTGTGGCCCTCCTCCCATGGACAAGTACCTCTTGCGCCCGCAGCCGATCGTCTTTACCTTCAGCCTGCGGCCGTACGTACCGGCAACGGGGCCACTGCCCGAGGTTGCGCGGCGGCAAGTCCCGATCGCGCCGCGCGTCGGGATTCGTCGCGATGAGGCCGGCCTGGTCACACTTGCTTGCGAACACGAGCGGGCCCGGATCCAGTACTCGACCGATGGAAGCGACCCGCGGGCGAACGGAAGACTCTACACCGAACCGTTCGACTTCGCCGACGGAGGCACGGTCAGGGCCGTCGCGCTTGGGGAGGGACTCATCCCCAGCCCCATCAGCAGTGAGACCTACGGCTTGCTCATCCCCCGCAGCGAAGTGAAGGTCATTTACGCCGACAGCGAACATCCCGGCGAAGGCGAAGCCTACAAAGCCATCGACGGCCGGCCCGACACCTACTGGCATTCCAAGTGGGGGCGGGGTGAACCGAAACATCCACACGAACTGCGGATCGACCTCGGCGGGCAGTACGAGTTGACCGGCTTCACCTACCTGCCGCGCCAGGACAGTCGCAACGGCCGGATCGCGGACTATGAGCTTTACCTGAGCGCGGACGGCAAGAACTGGAGCCTGCCCGCCAGTACCGGTCGATTTCCCAATACCGCCGAGCGCCAGACGGTAATGTTTGACCGGCCGATCGCGGCCCGCTTCATTCGCCTGGTCGCCAGGTCGGAAGTGGCGGGCCATGCCTGGACTAGCGTGGCCGAGCTGGACGTGATCGCAGCCAAGCGCTTCAAGTGAGGCGATCGCGTCGCAACGCCCCCGAGACCCGCCTGAGCGTCAGCCGACGCGGGAGGTACCGGACACCGACCTGACGGGGCAAGCCCTCCGTTGTTTGGGCCACCCGTTCGCATCGATCATCGGAAGATGATGTACAGCGCCACGGTGGCGGCGATCACCAGCGAACCGAGCACGTACGATTGCGGGTGCACGGTCGTGTCGAGCTTCGAAGTCGGGTACTCAATCGGCTTCGTCCGCGGTTTGGCGGCCGTGATCACCAGCATCACGACGACGAGCGTGAGGAACACGAGAGCCATGTGGTGCAAGAAGGACCAGGCGAAGAACGTGTAAGCCGCAGCGGCAAATCCGGTCACGACCTCAGTTGATTCGGATCCGTTCGCGCCTTCGATCACGCGCACGATCTGCCACGTGTCATCCTCGAGCAGATTGAGCTTGAACTTGTAGACACCCTCCATGATCCACTTGGGGATCCGGAAGAGGGCGTAGAGCGCCGGACCGAGCAGCAGGGCCGTCTTGCCCGCGACGGTGGGGGCCCGCTTCACCAGCAAGCCAACCAGAAACGCCGCCACGATTCCCGGTGAGATGAAGCCCCAGATCTCCTGGATGTAGTTGAACACGCCCTTGAACTGGCCCGGTAGCGGCGCGATCAGGCAGGCCAACAGCGCGATCAACCCGGTGGCGATGCGGCCGATTCTCACCTGCTGCTTCGCCGTGGCCTCCTTGTTGACGTACTTCCTGTAGATGTCGATCGTGAAGATCGTCGACGCGGAGTTGATTCCCGAGTTGAACGTACTCATTACGGCGCCGGCCAGCGCCGCCAGCATCACGCCGCGGAGCAAGGGCGGCATGATCTTGGCGATCATGTAGGGGTAGGCGATATCGCCGGCCTTGGAGACGTCTCCGCCGGCTTCGCCCATGATGTCAGCGCCGAAGAGCTGCAACGCCATGATGCCGGGCATCACGATGATGAACGGGATGATCAGCTTGAACACACAGGCGAGGTAGATGCCCTTCTGCCCCTCGGCCAGGCTCCGGGCACCGAGCGTACGCTGCGTAATGAACTGGTTCATGCCCCAATAGAACAGGTTGGGGATCCACAGCCCGCCGACGAACACCGCCAGCCACGGGACCTCCGGGTCGCTCCAGGGTAGGACGACGTGCAGTTTGTCGGCGTTGGTTGCTCGGAAGTCGCGCCAACCCTCCATGACGCTGCCGCCGATCACGCCGCCGGTGTCGCCGATCTCACCACCGCCAACGAGTTTCAGACCGAGGTAGAGAACGATCGCCCCACCCAGCATCAGGGCGCCGCCCTGGAGCAGGTCGGACCACACGACCGCCTTCAGACCGCCGTAGATCGTGTAGGCGGCCGCCACGACCCCGATGAACCAGATGCCGGCGATGGTCGCCCAGAACATGGCGTCTTCCGGGTTCATGTCGTACCGCTTGGCGAGCAGGTCAGGGAATTTGAAAACGCCGTTGAGGCCTTGCGCACCGCTGTAGAGTACGGTGGCCAGCAGCGCGACGACGTACAGGACCATCAGGTAGCTGGCCATGATCGTGCGCGTGCCGCTGTCGTAACGGTATTCCAGGAACTCGGGCATCGTGTAGATGCCCACCCTAAGGAATTTCGGCAGCAGCCACCAGGCGACGATCACCAGCGTGATCGCGGCCATCCACTCGTAGGAGGCGATTGCCAAACCCACGCGGCCGAAGGCCCGACCGGCCATCCCGACAAAGTGCTCGGTGGAGATGTTGGAGGCGATCAGCGAAAAGCCGATGAGCCCCCAACCGAGGCGGCGACCGGCGAGAAAGTAGTCCTCCGAGCTCTCCTCCTTCCGCGAGGCGTAGAGTGAGATGCTGACCACCACGGCGATGAAGCCGACGAATGTTGCCACATCAAAAGCCGACAGTTCCAAGAGATCACCTCCTGAACCAGAGCGTTCGTTACCGTCGCTCGCAGGACAGCGCGCCCAACGCGGCGTCGATATTACTGGTTTGGCTGCGCTCGCAACAGTATGGCCGCGGGCTGCTGGCCGGGTGACGCTGTCGATGAAGTCGTTGAGATAGAGAGCGGTGCCGACGAAGATGCGGCGGTCGTAACGCCAAAGCATCTCCTGGTCTACCCAGTTTCGCTACCATGACGGGTAGACGTCCTCATCGTAATAGGTCATGGGGACGCCAGCGTCGAGGTAACCCTTTTCCATCCATTCCCGCCAGTTCCGGAACAGGTCCCAGGCGTTGGTGTCCTGGAAGTTCGGAGGGGCGTTGCCCCGAGTGATCAGGGCGGCGGAATGACGCAGCGGCTGACGCGGATTGCTGCTGATCGTGGCCATTTCCACCTGCGCCCGCCGTACCACCTCAATAATCTCGCGCCGCCCAACCAGGGCTTCTCCATCGGACTTTGCGGCGCCTGATCGCTGACAGCTCCCGGGCGACTCATGAACAAGTAGCCCGTTCGGCGTTTGGGAGAAGAGCCAGAAAACTTTTTGCCTCGCGAGAAAGCCGGTGCTAAAGTTCATTGGGAGCGGGTCGCCCGGTTCTGACGAGTTCGCACGTGCCGTGCATGCTCCCAGGACAACTCCGTGCATTTGTCAGCCGAAAGGGGGCACAAAACGAGGGCGCATCTTCCAGCCATGGTAGTTGTAATCGGCGTAGCCAGCCTGTGGCGGGCTGCGCCTGCGCTGGCGTCGGACTGCGACCACGAGATCGTCATACCTCCGCTGCACGTATGCACCATCGGAGAGCTGACGACGTTCACGTTGGAGGGTGGCGAGCCGTTCCATGAAACGACCAGCGCTGTCCAGGACGTTCGTGTTATCGCCGGGTGCCATGGGCAGGGACCGCGCCGATTGATCTTCGACGGTCAGGAAAGCCGGCGG
>JBHHZX010000325.1:0-4503 GCA_046758265.1 Phycisphaerae bacterium | reverse complement strand
TTTCGCTCGTTAAGGGACTTAACCCGACACTTCACAGCACGAGCTGACGACAGCCGTGCAACACCTGTGCACGTTTCACCCCGAAGGGCAGCGCTCCGAGTTATCCCCGGATTGCATCCGCGCATGTCAAACCTGGGTAAGGTTCTTCGCGTTGCTTCGAATTAAGCCACATGCTCCACCGCTTGTGTGAGCCCCCGTCAATTCCTTTGAGTTTTAGCCTTGCGGCCGTACTCCCCAGGCGGCACACTTAGCACTTTTGCTTCGGCGGCGGGGCCGTCAGAGACTTCGCCACCTAGTGTGCATCGTTTACGGCGTGGACTACCAGGGTATCTAATCCTGTTTGCTCCCCACGCTTTCGGGTCTCAGCGTCAGCATCGGCCCAGTGCCCCGCTTTCGCCTCGGGCGTTCCTCTCGATATCTACGCATTTCACCGCTCCACCGAGAGTTCCAGGCACCTCTACCGACCTCAAGCCCGGCAGTTTGCCCTGCAGTTCCCCGGTTGAGCCGGGGGCTTTCACAGGACACTTGCCGGGCCGCCTACACCCGCTTTAAGCCCAATGATTCCGAACAACGCTTGCCTCCTCTGTCTTACCGCGGCTGCTGGCACAGAGTTAGCCGAGGCTTCCTTGGGGTCTGCTCAACGCGGAGGGCTGTTGACCCTCGTTGCTTGCCGGACCCTGACAGCAGTTTACACCCCGAAGGGCTTCCTCCTGCACGCGGCATTGCTGGGTCAGGCTTGCGCCCATTGCCCAATATTCGTTACTGCAGCCACCCGTAGGTGTCCGGGCAGTGTCTCAGTCCCGATGAGGCGGGCCACGCTCTCACGCCCGCTACCCGTCGTTGCCTTGGTAGGCCATTACCCCACCAACAAGCTGATAGGACATGGGCCGCTCCCAGACCGGCAGGTCCGAAGATCCCCACCCTTGGTCGCCGAAACAGGCGATTCGGCGACATCATCAGGTATTAGCAGCACTTTCGCTAAAGGGAACCGAGGTTCCCGCTGTTATCCCTGTGTCCGGGGTACGTTACCCATGCATTACGCTCCCTTTCGCCACTAACCGCCCCTTGCAAGCAAAAGACGGTCCGTACGACTTGCATGTCTTAGCCATGCCGCCAGCGTTCGTTCTGAGCCAGGATCAAACTCTTCAATTTGGTTTATTGCCAGGCCCGAAGGCCATCGGCTTCCTGACTGAAGGCTCAAACACTCACGTCTGCATGCGAGAGTGTTTGAGTAGCTCGTCCGAGGACGAACCACACACCATTTCCGGCCCCAGAAGGACCGTGGTTTACGACGCCCGACTCAGCGTGCAGAAAGTCGAGCGCCGTCACACTCTCGCGGCTTAGGTCCACTGTTCACTTGTCAAAGATCGAATCGGCCGACCTGCTCTAAGGCCGGCCCCGCATCGTACCAGAAGGCCCGCCGCTCGCAAGCCTTTTTTCGCCCCGGCTTTGGCAAAAAGGACACCGCCAGCGCCGGGAGCAACGCCAAGCCCCCAAACAGGCCGCAGCGACTCCCGCACCTGCCATGTGAAACATACCCGCTGGCCGCGACACTTGCAAACTGCAATACTGATTATTGTCAAGGAGCCGTCCCGCGGGGAGCTGCAAGGCACTGTCCCGCAGAGACTTGCGCAAGAACTGCGCAAGCGGGGCCTCCGGCACCGGCGGTGCATGGGCCCGGGGCGGTAGGCTCGCCGCCGCACGCGGCGCGTGACGTCGACTAGTATGACGCATTCGGCAGAACGCCAGGGAGGTAATGGGATGATCGGAAGACTGAGTCTGCGAACATGGGGCTTATTCGCCGCCGGCATGTTGCCACTGGCCCTGGCCGGCTGTCCGTGGGAAACCAGCGGCGGGACGATTCCCGAGGGGGATCCGGCGCTGGTTCCGTTCGAATCCCGCGCCGCCTTGCTGGAGTACTTCAAGGAGCAAGCCAGCCAGAGCGTACAGCAGCGCAACGCGCCGTTCCCGTTCTTTGGGTTCGGAATCCTTGGCTTACCCATGGCGGCAGCGCCCCCGGAGTCCGGCGATCTTGCCGACGCCGGGGCTGCGGACGGAGACGCATCCGAGACCACGCCGTTCACGACCACGAACATCCAGGAAGTCGGCGTTGACGAAAGCGACGTGGTCAAATCGGACGGCACGTACTTTTACATTGCTCGCGGCGAGTCGCTGCGCGTCGTGCGCGCCGCGCCGGCCAGCGAGTTGGCGGAGGTGGGCCGGCTCGATCTCGACGTGCACGTCAGCGAAATGTATCTCTACGGCTCCAAGCTTATCCTGCTGGCGCAACGCTACGAAGCGTATGGCGGCGGTTGGGGAAGGCCCGAGATCGCGATCTGGCCGCCCTACTTTGTGGGCTCCGACCTGATTGTGGTCGAGCTTGACGTGAGCGATCCCGCCGCTCCGACGGTAGCGCGGCAGATCGAACTCGACGGATCGCTGGTGGACTCACGCCTGACCAACGGGCGACTGATCCTCGTTCTGACGATCGCGCCGGAACTGCCTGCCAACCCGACCCCGCTCGCGATCGGCCGGATGACGCTGGACGACGTTATGCCGAAAGTCCGCGCTCGGGAAACGGAACGCGACATGGTCCCGTGGGAAAACTGCCTGTACCCCGAATCGCCCGACGGGTATTTCTTGACCGCCGTCGTGACGCTCGACGCCGACGACGTCGAGCAGATCGTGCACTCGGTGGCGGTGATGGCAAACGCCGGCACGATCTATGCGTCGCGGGAAGCGCTCTATACCAGCGACGCGGAGTACGACCCGGACAACAACTACCGCGAGATGACGGCCATTCACAAGTTCGCCTTCGACGAGAATGGGGCGGCGCAATACGTCGCCAGCGGCTCGGTTCCCGGCCGGTTGCTGAACCAATTCTCGCTCGGCGAATACGAAGGGCACCTGCGCGTGGCGACGCATGTGACCAACCTGCGGTTCTTCGGCTTCTTCGCCGGTCCTGACGTCGCCGTGAGCAGCGCCCAGGACATCGCGCCGCCCGCGGAATTCAACGCGATTTACGTGTTGGGCGAAGCGGGCGGCGAGCTCGAAGTCACCGGGTGGATCGAAAACATCGCCCCCGGCGAAACGCTGCATTCGGCCCGTTTCCTGGGCGACCACGGTTTCCTGGTGACCTTTCGCAAGGTCGATCCCCTGTTCGTCCTCGACCTGCGCGATCCCACCGATCCGCAAGTCGTCGGCGAGCTCAAGGTCCCCGGCTTCAGCGACTACCTGCACCCGCTGGACGACACACATCTGATCGGCGTAGGCAAGGCGACGTTGCCCACCGACGAGGGCTTCGACTGGTTCCAGGGCGTGCAGATTTCGCTGTTCGACGTGTCCGATTGGTCAAACCCGACCGCGGTGCAGCAGATTACGCTGGGTGGCCGCGGCAGCGAGTCTGAGGTGGATTACACGCACAAGGCGTTCACGTTCCTGCCGCAGGAGAACCTGCTGGCCATTCCGATGACGCTGACCACCGAATCGGGCATCCCGTGGGACTACGGCGAGCCGATCTTCGGCGGCGTGGTCGCGTTCCGCGTGGACAAGACCAGCGGTTTTACCGAGCTCGGCCGCCTCGAAGACGTGTCGTGGCGCAACGGTGACTACTACTACGGCTACTACGACGGCTGGCGTCGGGCCGCGTTCATCGGCGACGTGCTGTACGCCATCACACCCGACGGCGTGCGGACGGCGCCGATCTCGGATTTCGCTGATACGACGGCGTTGGAGCTCGAAGAGTAGAGCGTTAGCGTTGGTCGCAGCGGCCCTTCGCGCTGAGTGGATCGAGAAACGGGGCGCCGAGCGGCGCCCCATGTCATGGTGGTCGACGAAAAAGCATCGGAGCCGCAAGCCCGACAGCGCAAACTTCACAATCCCGTCTTGTCCGAGAGGAGGCCTAGCGCACGGACAGTTTCACGTAGTCCTTGACGCTTTCCAAGTCACGCATGACGTCTACGGTGGCGTGCACCATGTACACTTCGCCGGGTGTGAGCTGAGCGGCGGGCTTCGATTTCATCTGGTGGTGCCAGTAGCGGCCGCCGCGAATCCACTCTCGTCGCGAAGGGCGTTGTGCCTTCTGTCGCCGATGCTGCCTGGCGAGGGCGGGATCCTTCCGGCAAACACGATGAAGCGTCTTACGGGCAGCCTCGCGCCGAGGCGTCTTCGTGATCCTGATCGTTATCTTTGAGCCGGGTGCGATAACCATCGTTCCTTGCTCCGCTCACACAGAATTCCAAAGGTCGAAATTTAACGCTGGATCCCTCCGCGCACAAGCGACCCGGCAAACGCAATCCTCCAGCGGCCCGCGGCCGGATTGTAGGTAGGCTCTCTCAGGTGGGTGGCCCATCGCTTCAGCGTTGGGGGACGCGAATCCATCGCGTCGTGGCAGTCACCGCGCGATCGCGTGCTGGCGGTTAGCCCGTATTCGTGTTCCCCGCCGCTGAACAAGATTTTGCGCCCGGGAGCGCGCACGTTGCGCCAACTACAAATGGCTGCTAT
>JBHHZX010000324.1:0-4520 GCA_046758265.1 Phycisphaerae bacterium | reverse complement strand
GATGGCCGGGCAGGAACGCGGCGAGGTGCTCGGCGCAGGCAATAGGTCCCACGCCCGGTCCACCGCCGCCGTGCGGGATGGCGAACGTCTTGTGCAGGTTCAGGTGCACCACGTCGGCGCCGATGTCGCTGGGGCGGCACAGGCCGCATTGCGCGTTCATGTTCGCGCCGTCCAGGTACACCTGCCCCCCGTGCTCGTGCACGATCGAGCAGATTTCACGGACGGCCTCTTCGAACACGCCATGCGTGGAGGGGTAAGTGATCATCAGCGCCGCCAAGTCATTGCGGTGCTGTTCCGCCCTTTCCTTCAGATCGGCCACATCGATGTTGCCGCAGTCGTCGCAAGCGACCGGCACGATGCGGCAGCCGGCCATCACGGCGCTGGCGGGGTTGGTCCCATGGGCGGAGATCGGGATCAGGCAAACGTCGCGATGCCCCTCGCCGCGTGATTCGTGGTAGGCGCGGATCACGAGCAGCCCGGTGTGCTCGCCAGCCGCACCGGAATTCGGCTGGAGTGAAACGGCAGGCAAGCCGGTGATCTCGGCCAGCATATCTTCAAGCGATTGGAAGAGCTCGCGGTAACCGGCAGTCTGCTCGCCGGGCGCGAACGGGTGGATGTTCGCGAACTCCGGCCACGTGATGGGCAGCATCTCCGCCGTGCCGTTGAGCTTCATCGTGCACGAGCCGAGCGGGATCATGGACGAGGTCAGCGACAGGTCGCGGGCCTGCAGCCGGTGCAGGTAGCGCAGCATCTCATGCTCGGCGTGATAGCTGTTGAACACCGGATGCGTCAGGTATTCGCTCGTACGCGCGAACGGGGCCGGAAAGCTGAGGTCGGCTCCGGCGGCGATCTCCTCGACGGTAAACGTGACCGGGTTCTTGCCGGCGAAGATCTCCCACAGGGTCTTGACATCGTCTTTGGTCGTAGTCTCGTCGATCGAGATACCGATCGCCCCGTCGCCGTAGTCGCGCAGGTTGATCCGAGATTTCAGAGCGCGTTTCAACGTCGTCCGGGCGGCCTGTTTGTTGAGCTTGACACGGAGCGTGTCGAAGAACGGCGCATCGCTGAGTATGCCGCCCAGACGGAGCAGGCCCTCGGCGAGAATCGCAGTCAGCGCGTGGACGCGCTCGGCGATGCGTCGCAAGCCCTGCGGGCCGTGATAGACGGCGTACATGCCGGCCATGATCGCCAGCAGCACCTGCGCGGTGCAGATGTTGCTCGTAGCCTTGTCACGGCGGATATGCTGCTCGCGCGTCTGGACCGTGAGCCGGAAACCAACTTTGCCGTGCGCGTCCTTCGACACGCCGACGATCCGGCCCGGCGTCTGCCGGAGATATTGGTCGTGCGTCGCCATGAACGCCGCGTGCGGGCCGCCGAAGCCCAGCGGCACGCCGAACCGCTGTGAGCTCCCGACGGCGATGTCGGCGCCGAACTCGCCCGGCGGCTTCAGCAGCGTCAGGGCCAGCAAATCGGTAGCGACGACGACAAGCGCGCCGGCCTCGTGGGCGCGCCGTACGAGGTCGGTGTAGTCGTGAACGCTGCCATACGTGTTCGGGTATTGCAGAAGGATGCCGAACAGATCCTGCTCCGCGAGATCGATTTCGTTGGGCCGGCCGACGTGCAGTGCGATGCCCAACGGCTTGGCGCGGGTTGCCACCACGGCGATCGTCTGGGGGTGGCAATCGTCGGCGACAAAAAAGCCGCGCCTCCTACCCTTCGAGATCCGCCGACACATCGTCATCGCCTCAGCGGCGGCGGTCGCCTCGTCGAGCAGCGACGCGTTGGCGAGCGCCAGGCCCGTCAGGTCGCCCACCATCGTCTGGAAGTTCAGCAACGCCTCAAGCCGGCCCTGGGCGATTTCGGCCTGATACGGCGTGTACTGCGTGTACCAGCCGGGGTTTTCGAGGATGTTGCGCTGAATGATCGGCGGCACGATGCAGTCGTAATAGCCCATCCCGATCATCGAGCGGAACACCTGGTTCTTCTCGCCGATCGACCGCAGTTCGGCCAACAGCTCGTGCTCGCCGCGCGGGCAGCCGAGCTTCAACGGCTCTTTCAGACGGATGGCGGTGGGAATCGTCTCGTCCACCAGGGCGTCGAGCGAATCGCAGCCCAGCGTGGCGAGCATCTCCTTGATGTCTTCGTCGCTCGGGCCGAGGTGACGATGAATGAACGTGTCGGACGGCTTGAGCAAATCTTTGGGATTCATTGCTTCGGTCTCTTTCGGTGTGTCCTCCATGGTGCGACAGGGGTGGCCCATCGCTTCAGCGGTGGGGAACGCGAATTCGTGACTTATTCGTGTACCCCACGGCTGAAGCCATGGGCCACCCGTCATGCCGGTCATTCCGTCCGGAGCGAGGAATCTGGCCCGGTCGGCAGTCGTAGCGAGATTCCGCAGTCGCTTTGCTCCTTCGGAATGACAAGCGAGATGGCCCGCACAGCCGACCATCCGGCCCCCGTCCGGGCAAGCCTACTCCGCGATCATCTTCTCGTAGGCGGCAGCGTCCATCAGCTTCTCGAGCGGGCCCAGGTCGCTGCATTCGATCTTGATCATCCAGCCCTCGCCGAACGGGTCGTTGTTGACCAGCTCGGGCTCGTCGGCCAGCCGCTCGTTGATCGCGATGACCTTGCCGCTCACGGCGCAGTACAGGTCGCTGGTGGCCTTGACCGACTCGATCTCGCCGAAGCGGCTGCCGGCGGTCACCTCGGTGCCCACCTCCGGCAGCTCGACGTACGTGATGTCGGTCAACTCATCGGCGGCGAACTGAGTGATGCCCGCCGTGACCGTGTTGCTCTCGACCTTGAACCATTCGTGGGTCTGTGCGAACTTGTAATCCTGCGGAAGCGCCATTGCTGCGTTCTCCTACGAGGTTCGCGGGTATGGGTCTCCCACCTCACCGGCGGCCGCGCCGCGGGCGAGTCCCACATTTTAGGGAATCCGCCGCAGCCGCGACAGGGGAGCGGCGGCGCGTTTCGACACACGGCGACCGCGGCCAGCGCGCAAGCGTCATTCCGAGGGAGCGAAGCGACCGAGGAATCTGCCCGCACTTTGCGAACGGTGCCAGATTCCTCGCTTCACTCGGAATGACACGCACCTCAGCGCCGGCTCAAGCCCGGGACACCTAAAACTGGGTGCCCCGCCCTTTCAAGGGTGCTGGGTGCCCCCACCCTTTCAAGGGTGGGGGACGGACTCGATCGGCGCGCCACGCCGCAAGCTCAAATCCGCTCTCCGCACTCCGGACAGCGCGGCTCGCTCAGATTCCTCAGGACCCCGTGGCACTTCAAACAGTGCAACATGCGTCGATTCGGCTGTGTTGGCCCGCGGAGGAGGCGATACGCGATCAGCCCGGCAAGAAAAGGTGGCAGGGTAATCGCGACTCGCCGCAGGTTGTACACCAGCGGGCGCGCGATAGATCCCACGGGGCGCCGCCATCGGTACGGAAGGCGCCAAATAGCCCGTTCGACCATTGCTGAACGACCGATGTAGGGCTGCCAGCGCGGCACGAATACGCGCCCGCTATGCCGGTGAAGTTCAGCCAATAGCGCGTATGCCAGCGCGCCCGCAATGGCGAAAGCCCCAAAGCTTGCCAGCAGAGCTATGGGCAATCGGACGCACCTCACGTGCGATGATCCGGCTTTGCCGGCGCGCCTAGCTTGCTGCGTTTTTTCCGCGCTCATATTCGCTGACCGCACTCAGTACAGCGCGCCTCCGTGAGTCCCTTCAGAATGTGCCAACAGCGCGGGCAGTGCAGGTACTGCTTGTCTCGTCGCCAGCCGCCGAGGCGCCGGTAGACAAGCAGGCCCACGAGGAACGGAATCGAGGCTACGTAGAGAAACCGGACGACGTCATTGAGCCTGATCGTCGGACGCTCGGTGCGAGCGGGATCGTACACCCAGCTCAACGCGTACTCGATCCAAAACAGTGGCCAATGCAGCGGGCCGGTGAGGTTCGGAGAGAGAGGCCGGGACCCACGAGGGCCGAACACAAGCACGTCCATAGCGAAGCCGCTGAGCCAGAACGTGGCAACGCAAAGACTCGCCGTGAGCCATCGGGGCAGCGGCCGTTTCACGAGAGGCACGTCATCAACTCCCGTGGGCCTCAGGCCCAATCGATCCAGCGCTCCAGACTCGTCCAGAACGCGTCGCCGAAGCGCGCCGCCAATATCGCGCACAGGACGACTGCCGCAGCGAATACGGCCCAGTTTGCCGCCGGGCTATCGAACGGCGACAGGAACCACACCCACGAAACCCCCACGAACACGCCCAGCAGCGCGCCGAAAAACAGCCGCACCCCCAGCCCCACCCAATCCTCAAACGTCCACCGATTCGACGTCATGCTCGCCCCTATGGCAGCTCTCGCCTACCGGCCGGTAGCTGACCTGTGGCGCACCTTCGCTGGGCGGGGCGTCGCCCCAGGCCCACTCCTCCCATCAGCTCCCGGCAGCCACCGAGGCAACCGCCGACTGGAGCGCCTGGGCTACTTTGTCCAGCCCCGCTTGCACGTCGCCCGATAGGTGGAG
>JBHHZX010000323.1:0-4539 GCA_046758265.1 Phycisphaerae bacterium | reverse complement strand
GACCCGCCGGCGACCGGCCAGCGCTTGTCCGAGCACTTCGGCTTCGAGTTTCCGGAAGGCGATCACCCCGTCGGTCTCGAAGATCTCGCGGATCGTCCGTCCCGCATTCTTCTCGACCGCTTCATCGGTATCGACAAAGTCCCAACCGAGCCGCTGCGCCAGGTGCCGGCCGACGGTCGTCTTTCCGCTGCCGCGATAGCCGATCAGGATGACGACCTCGTCCCTGAGGGCGCTGCTGGGGGGAAGCGCGTCGCTCATGCGAACACCGTATGTCGCAGCGTCGCGCGCGGTCGCTCCGTATCGAACAAAACGGCTTGCAAGCGCTCGTGCGATTGGCCCGGGTTGATGCAAAGCACGCCACCCACCTCGTCGAAGTAGCTGCCCGTGGCCTCGGGCGACTCGTGAACGTGTCCGTGCAGCGCGCACAGCGGCCGACGGGCCTCGATGAAGTCGCGCACCGCCTTCGAACCGATCGGGTAGTCGAGGTTTGGCAGCTTGTCGAGCTTGGTATCACAGGGCGGGGTGTGGGCCACCAGAATCCAGGGGTCGTCGGGGGTTGCCGCCGCCGCCAATTCGTCCGCGAACGTCGGTTTTCCTCGAAAGTGCTCCTCGACATCGATCGCCCGAATGCCGTCGGTTCCCGTAACCCACACGCTCCCGCCGAAGTCAGGCACCTTGTCGTCATTCCTATCCAGGCGTTCGTAGTCCTTCACCCAATGAGGCGTAGGTGGCGACAGCGGGCAGCCGAGGAAGTTGACGCCCCTGTAGCTCCAGGCGCATTGCAGTTCGAGCAAGGCGAAGCGGCCGGCATCCTGCTCAGCCCGGACCGCCGCCTCGGTGCGCAGCCAGTCGTGGTTGCCCATGAGGCAGGTGACTGCCAGGCCGGGTACGGCCTGCCGCCAGGCGTCGAGGCGGGGAAGCAATTCGGCACGCACGAAAGCGGCCTGCGTACCATCGGGGTCGTGATCCTCTCCGTCGGGAAACATGTCGCCGCCCAGGATGACGAGGTTCGGTTGTTCGCGGCGGAGCAGGGTTTCCAGTTGGTCGTAGAGTGTCCGACTCCCGTGGAAGTCGCTGGAAAAGCAAATTCGCATGGTTGCTGTACTCGGCGCACCCTGGCGGTTGTGGAACAATCACACAACTGACCAATTGTATTCTTGAGCCGTGTGTCGAAGTTGTCGAGGGCTTGCACAAGAAACGCGGTCGCTACCGCGCCGACCGCGCGCCGGGTAGCGTCAGAGGCAGCGAATGTTTGAAGTCAGCGTATCGGGACGGTTTGCGGCGGCGCATCAGTTGCGCCTCTCGGGCGGAACACTGGAACCGCTGCACACGCACGACTGGCGGGTGACAGTGACGTTCGCCGGTTCGAAGCTTGACGGCACGGGTGTCCTGCTCGACTTTGCGGAGATCCAGCCCCGCGTGGACGAGCTGCTGGCCACGCTGCACGATCGCCGCCTCAATGACCTGCCGGCGTTCGCAAGACGGAATCCGTCTGCGGAGAACGTCGCGCTGCACATTGCCGAGCAACTCGGGCAAGGCCTGCCGACCGGCGTGCGTTTGCGCTGTGTCGAGGTCGAAGAAGAGCCGGGTCGTGTCGCGCGGTATCGACCCGGTGAGCTTGAGAACGTGCCAATGTAACCCCGCGACCACGCCGCATCGTCCAGGATCGCGCTGGTCGCCCGCGATTGTCGTCAGGCTCTCTGGCGGTTGTTGAGCAGGCCGGTTCACGAAGGACGATCGCCCGTGCCGGCGCGGCCTTGGGCGGTAATGCGTTCACACGTGCCCGGGTCCCCGCGTTCTTTCGGCAGCGGGTGCAGCCTGCCCTGTACCAGCGGGTGCCGATGATAGCGCGCCATCATTTCCAGGATGCGGTTACGCAAGACGCTGGTGCATTCTTCGGCGGAGAGGCCCTTCATCTGATCGGGCCACAGTGGCTGACCGTAGGCGACGATGACCGGCGCCGGGCGAGGAAGCAGCGCCTGCCGCGGCCAGACTTCGTAGGCACCCAGCAGCAGGGCCGGCACCAGCGGTACACCGGCTTTACGCGCAATCAACACCGTGCCCGGCTGCATCGGTCCGACGCTACCGTCCCACGTTCGCGTCCCTTCCGGGAACGCCGTTACCAGCGCGCCCTGCTTCAATCGGCGAAGCGTCTCCTTGATGGCGCCGACGTCGGCCACGCCGCGTTTGATGGGGAACGCGTTGAGCGACTCGATCAGCCTGCGGAACCACCGGTTTCTGAACAGCGTGTCGCGGGCCATGTAGTGGCACTCACGCGGTAGAGCGAGCGTGGCGAATATCGGGTCGAGGAAGCTCTGATGGTTACACACCAGCAGGACACCGCCAGTGCGCGGCACGTTCTGCACGCCAAACACGCGACCCCGGAACAGGAGGAAAAAGAGCGCGTGAGCAACGGCCCGACAACAGCGATACCAGAGTCTCATGGGGATCGACGGGCCGCTTGAGCCGGATCTTTCGGCGGGACTTCCACGCCGCCGCGGCGAAGGACCGCGAGCAGGTGGTCGAGCACCTGGCCGATGGAAAGATCGGACGTGTCGATGGTGATACAGTTTTCCGGGACGGTCAGCGGGGCGACATCACGCTCCGAGTCGGTCCGGTCGCGCTCCTGCATGTTTGCCAGCACCTGGTCGAGCGTGACGTCTTCGCCGTCGGCCTGCAATTCGACCAACCGGCGCTGGGCGCGCTTTTTGGGCGTGGCGTCCATGAAAAACTTGAAGTCGGCCTCGGGGAAGGCGACGCTGCCCTGATCGCGTCCTTCGGTGACCATCGAACCGAGACGCCGCCCGAGCTCCCGTTGCTTTTCCACCAGGATGCGTCGCACGCCGGGCGAGGCGGCGACGAAGCGTGTGCGCTCGTTAACGCGCATCGAGCGGATCTCTTCGGTCACGTCGTGCCCGCGGAGCTTGACGCGGACGTGGGTCGGACCGCAATCGAGGTCGAAGGTGGCATTGGCGGCGGTGCCGGTGAGGGCCGCTTCGTCCTTCAAGTCGATCCCGTCCGCGAGCGCCGCCAGCGTAACGACACGGTACATTGCCCCGGTGTCGAGGTAGGGGATTCCGAGCCGCGCCGCCAGCTTGCGAGCGGCAGTGCTCTTTCCCGATCCGGCCGGTCCGTCGATGGTGATGATCATGACGTCGGACCCTGAATCCTGAGACCGATCCGGGCGGGATTATAGCTGGTGGGGGGTGCGGCGTGGACTTTCCCTGCCATTTCGCTGAAGATTTCAGCGAAGGCACGCGGAGGTAGGCGCAATGAGCAGTGCGCTCTCAATCATGGTGGACCTGGACGGCGTGATCGCCACCGAGGAACGCGTCTTCGACCGGCCGCTGGCCCAGCCGATCGACGGGGCCCGCGAAGCGCTGCAAAGCTTGAAGGACGCCGGCCATACCATCATCATTTACAGCGCGCGTGGCTGGGCGGAGTATCGCTACACCAAGCACTGGCTCGACGAACACGGCATTCCGTACGACGCGCTCCAGATGGGCAAGCCGATCGCGCATGTCTGGATCGACGATCGCGCGATCCGATTCCGGGACTGGGAACAAACGCTCGAACAGCTCAGGGCAGAATACGGCGCGTAAAGAGGAAGGGTTCGAGGATTCAAGGGTCCGAGCGTCCAAAAGAACAACAAACGTTGCCCCGTTTCCATCCTTGAACCCTCGGCCCCTTGAACCCTTCGCTAGTCCTCGTTGGCCTTCTTACCTGAGGAGCCCTTTTCCAGCGCCGGCAGCCGCAATTCCATGCCGATCCGCAACAGATGCGGAGATTCGAGGCGGTCGCGGTTCAGCTCGAAGATCTCCTCCCAGCGTGTTTCGTCCTTGAGCACGTTGCGGGCGATCTTAATGAGCGAGTCGCCGCGCCCCACCACGTACGTCGCCCGGGCGACCTTCGGGGAATCTTCGCCCGGCCTCGTGGGCGGCGGGCCAGCCGCGGCGGCAGCCTCCTTCAGCGTCACCCCCGGCTGTGTCAGCCGCCCGGCCTCGTCGCGGCTCGGAATCTCGATTTCGTCGCCGATCTGCAACCGGTTCTCGTCGATTCCCGGATTCACCGCCTTAATCGCTCTCCACAGCCGACCGTCGCCGTACTCGTCCCGGGCAATGTCGATCAACCGGTCACCGGGCTGGATCGTGTAGAGCTTACGCCGGGGCGGCATGGTCTCGCCGGGCCTCACGCGGCGCCGCGGCGGCCTGATGTCCGGGGGCGGGGAATCGGCCGGGGCCGCGCGCTCGACCGTTTCCCCCTCGCGCGCCGTGACGCTGTCGGCCTCACCGCCGACGGTCCGATCCGCGGGCGGCTCAGTAACGATATCGGGCGACGGGCGTTCGAGTGGTTCGCCGGCCCGCGGTTCGGGCTGTCCGGGCGCCGGCCGCTCCGCATCCGGCGGTCCCAGCGAGGGCCGGTCCGCCGAGCGCATGTCCGGCGAAGCCGGAGCCGCGTCGCCGGTGAGCGTGGTGTCTCCGGTGGACGTTGCCTCCATCGCCGGTCGGTCGAACGGAAGCTCATCCAGCTCATCAGTGG